>JAFGNW010000256.1 GCA_016926795.1 Candidatus Zixiibacteriota bacterium | reverse complement strand
TTCTGACCAACACGATTGACGACGTGACTACCTAAGAGGTACTGTCAGCGGTTTTTCATAGCGCCCCCGACCGGGGGCGCTTTTTTTTTTCAGTTTCAGGAATTTTTTACCGATAAAGAAGAATATGCAGCTTAGAATGGTGAAAAGAACGCTTCCGTCAGCGGAATTCAGCCAGTTTGAGAAGGACCTGCCCCGGCAGAAGGTTCTGGCGGTTTGTGAACATTTCTCCTTTAAGCCCCTGATATCCTTCGACTGCCTTAATATCAGCAACCGTACCGAGACGCACGTTTACTTTGACCGCTATTTCGCCCGCTATGTCAACTCCCGACCGTTTGAGGGAAATCTGTGGGATGAGTCCTTCGACCTGATTATCTGCGACAACAGCTATCACCGCTTTCAGAATTTTGCAGCTCTGGCCGATGAAATCTACCGCCTCCTGAAAACCGGGGGTTTTTGTTATCTCTCCGGGTACAGTCTGTTCTCCCTGGACCGGACCGAGAGAACCTCGAAAGACAAATTTTATCGGACGAAAAAAAGGCTTAAAAAAGGGCTGTCGAATTTCTGGATTCACGATTATACCCCGCTTATCAAGGAAAGCCCGGGCACTTTCAACCGCGGCTCCGCAGGACTGCTTCGGAAAAAGGGATTGGTCGCGCGTTTATCAAAGAGGTTTTTTTCTTCCTTTTACAATGAATTCGTCTGGGTTCTGACTAAAAAGAAATAGTCTTCAGTTTTATCATTATTGTTGACCGATTATCTGATTATAGATTATTATTAGGACGTTTATGAGAATTATAATCTTTATAGTGCTTATCGGGCTGGTTCCGTCCCTTCCCGCAGGTCAGGAGAACGTTTCTCAATCTCCGGAACGGTTCGGCCTCGAACACCTGACCGAGTACCTGGGACTGACACCTTCGGATATTTCATACCGTTCGGATTATACCGACCCGGATTCTTTCCGATTGAAACTGGTGGCCGATTTGATGGCCGGACCGCTGGGAATGATCGATTATGCGGCTTCGCTGAAAAACGCTCATGTCAGGAAACAACCGGAAGTCATGGCCCGTATTCTTTTCGGTGACCTCAAGGGAGAATATCAGGTCAACCGCGCCAAGCCCTACCAGGCGGATATCGCTGAGATTCAGGGTCGTTACAATCTCTATTATACCGATTTCAACCTAAACCAGCTTTTGACCCGAGCGATGAAATATATCGATGTGGTTTTTCCCCGCTCAGCGGAGATGATGCTGGCGTCACTCTCACCCGAGGAAGTAAATTTCCTTAAGAACGAATTCAAGGAGTTGATCGTGATGAGCATCGAAGAAGAGTTTTACACGGTCGAACAGAACGACTCCCTGGAAAAGACAGAGGAAGCTTACAGTGATACTTTTGTCTCTTTCGGCACCCGGATAGACAAAGACCCTCTGGTCACGGCCGGAATCGACTGCCTGCAGGAACTGCACCTGGAAATAAATGCCCTGCGAAGTTTGCTCCAGTCGGGCCAGGTCACAGCCCAGAAAATTATCGAGGGGACCGGTTATCTGCCGGCCAACGCCCGAACGGAGACCTACCTGGGGCAGCAACCGGGCTGGAAAATAGGCGGCACCGGTAACGACTATTACAGTGGCGATTACAGGTTCATTCTCGATTTCGGCGGCGATGATATCTATGACCTGTCTTACGACGCCGAGCGTCCCCATGGGGTGATTATCATCGACCTGGGCGGCGATGACTGCTACCGGTCGAAGTCGGATTTTACCCTCGGTTCGGGTTGCCTGTCGGTCGGGTTGCTTTTGGATTTCGGCGGCAACGACCGTTATGACGCCCGCTCATTTGCGCTCGGTTCCGGGTATTTCGGTTTCGGTCTTTTATACGATGCCGAGGGTGATGACCGTTATGACGGCGATACCCATGTTCAGGGGGCGGGGACGTTCGGGCTGGGTCTACTGATTGATGAAGGCGGTCGCGATATTTATAACGCCGCCCTTTATGCCCAGGGATTCGGGTTCGTCCAGGGGCTGGGGATGATTTACGAGATGGACGGTTCCGATAGTTATTATGCCGGCGGTAAGTACAAGGATATTATCCGCTACAAGGACCATTACCTGTCGCTCTCACAGGGTTTCGGGTACGGCCTCAGACCCTCGATGTCCGGCGGTATCGGAACCATTATCGATTTGAAAGGCAACGACAATTACCAGGCAGATATTTTCGCCCAGGCTTGCAGCTACTGGTGGTCGCTGGGTGTGATTTATGATTCGTCCGGTAACGACTCTTATAACTGTTTTCAATACGGTCAGGGCGCGGCAACCCATATGACGCTGGGCGCCCTTATCGATGACTTCGGCTCGGATGTTTATTATGGTAAGGGTCTGATGCAGGGCTGCGGGCACGATTATTCCTGCGGCCTGATTCTGGACCGTCACGGTGACGACGCTTATATCGCCTTTGACCTTTCGCAGGCGGCCGGCTCGGCTAACGGCGCCGGGGTGTTAATCGATAACGAGGGGGACGATAGGTATTTCGTTAAAAGAACCGACAATACCCAGGGCTACGGTAATCCCCGGCGGGATTTCGGCTCAATCGGGTTGTTCATCGACCTGGGCGGCGCCGACCAGTACCGGGGGAACGGTCGTGACAATTATTACTGGCAAACCGACTCCAAATGGGGCGGGGGAATGGATATTGAATTGAATCCGACGGACAGTCTGAAAAATGATGATAAATAAGATAAAAAATGTGATTTTAAAAACCGGTGGACCGGCGTTACTTGTTACTTTAATTCTGGCAGTAACGGTCGGGGCTTCCGAAAACGTAAAAAAGAAAGTTGATTCCCTGTTCAAAATAGCTTCCTCGGCCTCGGTTCTCTACACCAACCTGGTGGAGCCGGCCAAGGATTCACTGGCGGCTCTGGGGGCGCCGGCGGTACCGTACCTGATTGACAAGTTCACTACCAAGTCGGCCCGGGAGCGCTGGGCGATAATTCATATTCTGCAGCGTATCGGCTCACCGGCGGTGCCCGACCTGGTGGAAGCGTTGAACCGTCCCGACGGTAACGTCGTTTCAAGGGTTTGCTGGGCTTTGGGCGATATCAAAGACACCAGTTCGGTAATGCCTTTGATAGGCGTCAGCAAACATCAGCGCTGGCAGGTTCGCGACCAGGTAGTCGGGGCTTTGGGGAAAATCAGCGACCATCGGGCCGCCGGTACGGTCTTGACGGCTCTTGACGATACCATTCCCGAGGTAAGAAAATCAGCGGCGGTAAGTTGCGGTAAACTGCTTCTGAGGGACGGCCTGAAAAAACTGACCAGCCTGCTCGGAGACGAATTTTATGGTGTCCGCATGACCGCCCTGGATGCCCTGATGAAAATGGACACGACGGCGGTTATCGCGACGCTGCGGGATTCGATAAATTCCGATAACGAAATGCTCGGTAACCTGGCCTGCCGGATTCTCGGTCGATACGGTACCGACGAGGCTCTGGAAATTTTACTGGAGCAGACCGGTTCGAAAAATACCAACCGCCGGGCTCATGCCGCCGTAGCTATTATATCCGCCGACCCGGACGATAACTGTTGTTTCAGAAGGCTCTTTTATAAGTACGAGAAAGACCGGCTGGTTCGTCTTAAAATGGAATCAGCCTTGAAAGCCGCTCAAGATGTCCAGCGATATTATCAGCGACCGCCTGAACGGTCTTAAAAAGCATATAGTTACAGTCAACACTGAGACCGGCGTCAAGCGATTGCCGGGTCGTTATTCCCGAATGGCCACCGAACTCGGGGGGGAGCTGGTAAACCGTCCCGAGGGCACCTATTGCCTGGTGAAAAAGTTCTTTCCCGAGGGTACGGTGTTGGGACAGGCACAGCTGGAAGAGGTTGACCCGGATATTAGTTTTTCCTGCTCCGCGTTCAGTGCTCTCGAGGAATCCGGCGAGGTAACGGTCGCCGACTTGCTCTTTTTCGATATTGAAACCACCGGTCTGGGAGGGGCTGGAACGGTGGCTTTCTTAATCGGCTGCGGCTCGGTGATTGAGGGAGGTTTTGAGGTGCGGCAATATCTGCTGCCGGATTACACCGACGAGACAGCCGTTCTCGAACAGGTTTTGGAAGAATTGAGTCCCGATAAGACCATCGTCAGTTATAACGGGGCGGCTTTTGACCTGTCGCTGGTTCGCGACCGGATGATTGTCAACCGGGTCGCCCGGGAAATCAAGACCGCCGGTCATATCGACCTGTTACACAGCGTTCGGCGGCTGTTCAAACGACGGTTGGGCGACTGCAGTCTCGGCAGTGTCGAACGCGAACTGCTGGGCTTTTACCGGGAAGAAGATATCCCCGGTTATTTGATACCCTCGGTTTATTTCGACTGGCTGTCCGAGGAAAACCTGGAGGACATGGCCGGAGTCATGGAGCACAACCAACTGGATATTTTCTCGCTTTATTTCCTCTTGAGCCATATCGACCGGGTATTCCGTACCGAGGGTGCCTGCCTTGAAAACGTCGCGGATATTTATTCGCTATCACGCGTTTACGGACGCCGTAAAAAAAACGAAAAGGTCATCGAACTGTACCGTTCGATGGGAAAAAGCAGTCGCGAACCGCTGACCGGGGATATTCTTTATTTTCATTCTCTGGCGATGAAAAGAAACGGATGCTGGGATGAGGCGGTGAATATCTGGCAAACCCTCTCGGAAACTGCCGGTCGCGAAAGTTACCTGGCCAACCTGGAACTGGCCAAATATTTTGAACACCGCGAAAAAAATGTGGAAAAAGCCTTAGGCTTTGCTCGAAAAGCCCATCAATTATGCCCTGATAGCCTTTCACAGCAGGAACATCTTAAAAAGCGTCTCGAACGTCTTTCCCTGAAATTGCAAAGCTGAAACAAGCCCTGAATAATAGGGCTTAATTCAGCTTAAAATCAGCCGATAATAGGATAATAACGGGTATTACATGAACAATATTGAAATTATAGACAAGATAAAATCCGAGCATCGGGAGCTTCTTTCTCTGCCGCAGACCCTGGTTGAGGTTCTGAGAATCACCCGTGACGAGAAATCCTCAGCCGAGCAACTGGCCCGGGTATTGATGTATGACCCGGCTTTGACGGCCAAAATCCTGCGCGTGGTCAACTCCCCTTTCTACGGTGTCCCGAGGGAAGTCACTACTCTGACGAAAGCGGTGGTGATGCTGGGTTTGCGCCAGGTCACGGCGCTGGCCCTGTCGGCCTCGATATATAATCTTACCCAGAAATGGGACACCAAAATCGACCGGATCCGTTTCTGGCGTCATTCCCTGGAAGTGGCGATAGCTTCGCGGATGATTGCCGAGACTATCGGGTATCCTCATGCCGAGGAAGCTTTTGTCGCCGGGCTTTTGCACGATATCGGTCTTTTGATTCTGGAGAAATCTTTTCCCGAGGATTTTGCTGGCATCTATCAGAAAGCCCAAAAGGGGGAGAGTACTTTGGAAATCGAGGAAGAAATATGGGGCACCAATCACGCCCGGGTGGGACAGTTCCTTCTGGAACAGTGGAATCTTCCCCAGGCCATCTGTGACGCGGTCGGACATCATCATAACCAGTATCCCCCCAATTGCCTTAATTCCGAACTGATATACAGTCAGATTGTCGCCCTAGCCAACCTATTATCAAGTTTCAACATCATGCGTGATTTCCGGGGAGAGCAGGATCTGGAGCTTGAAAACAGAGAGAACATCCGGGACAATCTTAATTTGACGCTCGATAGGCTGAAAGAGATTCAGGTTAAGCTGTTGCCGAAGACGGTTGAGGACGCCCGTTATCTGGATATAGAAATCGGCTCCGTCGATGACATTCTGATGGAAGCCAACCGTCTCCTGACCACACAGTATATGACGGTGGAGTCGTTGTTGTGTGAGAACAGAAAAATGCAAAAGCAGATTGCCCGTACCCAGATGAAAGAAGCCGCTCTGGAGACTTTGAAAACCATCACGGCGACCTTCAACCATTATATCAACAACGCCACCGCGACTATTCTGGGCCGGGCGCAACTGGTCGAAATGGCGATTAAAAACGAAGAAATGAAGGATAAAAACGGCCAGGTAGCCCGGGCCATGGACGTCATCATCAACGGCGTCAACACCATCTGTCTGGTTATGAAGGAACTGAAGGACCTGACTTCTTACGAAACCACGGTATATCATGAGGAACATTATATTATCGATATCGAGGATAAAATCAAAAAGCAGCTCAAAGAACTGGAGAACATGCCCCGATAAGGGTTGAAATAAATGTAATCTGACCGGCTCAATCAGAGTCGGTTTTTTTTTATGATGTTTTTTGGGGAAACCGCTATCTTGATTCGTCGATAATGATTTTAGAGTTGTTGCCGGTAATGGACAGGGAGTCTTTCCCTTTACCCAGGGTCAATTCCCCGATCAATAAATTTCCCCGGTCGGTAAGCACCAGGGGATAGAAACTTTTAATTTCCCCGCCCGTGGTCTGGGCTTTGAGAAAAATATTGGAGCGGCTATCGAGGGTAATTGTGGCCGTTCCGGAAGTGGTGGATATAGAGGAAGCGCCTTTCAGGGGATTTTCAATGACCACCGTGATATCGCCGTTTTCGTTGATGAGGTTAATAGGTCCGTTAAGGTACCGGGCGTCGATTTTACCGTATTTGTTCTGGGCTTCGAGACTGCCGTCGATATCGACAGCGGCAATCAGGGAATAAATATTGCCCAGGGTCACGGCTCCCCTTATCTCGCTGGTTTCGATGGGACTGTAGGCGTTGAGAGCTTTCAGGTCGCCGTACAGATTATCGACTTTGACTATGCCGTAGCTGTTGTCGATATCAACGTTGCCGTTATGGTCCTTAATTTCGGTCAGCCCGGAGTTTCTCAGAACAACTTCACCGGAGGAATTGTAAACCGATACCTGGGAATAGGCGTTGGTGATATTCATCCGTTCGGCGGTACAATCGAAAACTTTGATGGTGTTGTAAGAATTGGAAATTTCGATGTTCCCGTAGATATTTCTGAGTTCCACTGGATTCATCGAATTGCTTACGTTGACGTCGCCCCGGATATCAGCCAGGGTGATATCGGCATAACTGGCCTCGAGATTCAGGCCGTTGTTCAGGCCGGTAGCTTTAATCGGGCCGAAGGAGCTTTTACAGATAATATGGTTTTTCGAAGGCACGTTGACCGTCAGCTGACTGCTTAAGATTTTGGTGTGCGGGTCGGTCAGCCTGGGAAGAGAGACGTTGACGAAATAACCGTCGCTCTCCGAATTTATTTCGAGGGTGGTGGCTTCGGCGAAGTCCTTTTCCCGGGAACGGGAATCAGCGGCTACTTCGATGTTCAGCACCGCCTCAATCTGTTTGGTGTTATCTCCCAGAATAATAACGCCGCCGATAGGGTTGGTGATATTGACCGGGATAGTCGTGGCTTCGACGCTTTGCAGAGCTGTGTAAACCTTGGCCAACCCGCTTTCCTTGCCGCTCCGGTCGTTGGATATCCTGGTTTCAACTCGCGGCAAAATCCTTATATCCGGGCGGGAAGGATTTTCCGGCGTTTCCGGTATGGCGGGAATAGTCGGTATCGGGGGAATCTCAAATTCCTCGATATCATCCAGTCTGTGTCCCAGTTCCTGCAACTGTTTATCCAGTTCAGCTAGGTCTTTTTCACTCAGTAATTTTTCCGTGACCTTGAGAATGGATTCCCTGAGGTAGTTTTGGAATTCCGCGTCTTTCAGTTTCATCACGAAACGGTTGGTGATATTCTGGTCGATCAGGTCATTTAAAATTGAAAGCTCACGGCGCAGACTGCGAATCAGGCGATAACAATCGCGAGCGTCAGCCATGTCGGATTTTCGGAAGGAAGTCTGTATTTTTTTCAGGTCGTCCGCATATTCCTCGATATCTTTTTTCAAAGCCATTATATCTTCGGCGTATAAACCGCTGGAGAGCCCCTCCTCGAATAATTCAAAATCAATTTTATCGTCGCAGGGAGCGGTTTCTTCGATATCCGAAAGGTAATCCTCATAGTCTTCGATTATTTCCTGGAGTTGTTCGATAATATCCAGGTATTCCTCGGCCAGGTCCTGATCGTCTTCATCGAGATTGAGAATATACAAATCAGGGTCTGAGTCTACGGTCATTACCTGGGCCGATATCGAGAACGGCAGGAAAAACAACAGTCCGGCCAGGATAAAAATTAAACCGTGAAATATGTTAAAGCTCTTCTTCATCGTCGATATCCAATTTAATCTTTCCCGGTAGACTAACACAACCCCTTTTTAAAAAACAATTTCCCCGGTTGGCATTCCGTCCCGGGATATATAATTCTCCTGTTTAAAGATACGATTCAAGCCCCACAATAGTTTCAACTTATAAGTATGTAAATAAAAAAGGCCTGTCAAATAATGTCTGATTATTTCTGTCCTTTTGTGTAAATTATGAAAAGACTTGCAGCGATTAATGTAGACAATTGAAGGCATAATTGGACGATGCCGGGGAGGTTGTCCGGGAGAGGGCCTATCGCCTTGTACGGCAGCGGTTTGCATGGCAATAAAAAACACCTTTTATCTTTCAGGTTATCCCCTTATTTTTTTCATGAGGGCACCTTATTTGCATTTTCATATCCAAACAAAATCTTGAGGTTTGAGCAAGTAATGAATTTTATTAGATTTTCCGTTTTATTTCTGATGTTGATGGGTTTGACTCCGCCCGTCCGGGGGATTGACCGCGCCGCGGTCCATGCCTCCCGGTTGCCGGAGATTGACCCGACTGTTCGGGAACAGACGGTTATTCATAAATATACCCCATTCGGATTGGCGGCCGGTATCGATGAGACGGTCATTTCGGAGACAACGACACCGGCGCGTTTCAACCAGGACCGGGTCGGAGTCTGTTCGCTTGCCGGCGAGCGCTGGCTGGTGGCCTGGTCGGACGAACGATTGGGAGCCGACAAGATTTTCATTCAGGAACTTGCTTTAACAGGCGGGTTTATCGGCGATAACCGATTGCTCGCCGGTTCGGAAATCGGCGCCGATTTTGTTGATGCCCGTCTCAAAACGGACACGCTGGGAAGGATTTACCTTTTTTACCGGGACCGTACCAGCGGTTTTATTTTCGGCTCTCGTTACAATTCCGACCTGTCGGTCAGTCTGCCGCCTTTTCTGGTAAACGATACCGGTCTGGCAGCGTTTGGCGGGCCGTTCGATTTTGATATTTATCCCAACGGCCGTACAGTGGCGGTCTGGGAAAATTATTCGGCCACGGGCTCGAATATATATATGCGGATATATGATAACTCCGGCAATACCCTCAAGGGACCGTCGCCGGTCAACTCCGGCGGGGGAACAGCCATGAAATGGGTTCCCTCGGTAGCGGTTCAACCGGGCGGTGGTTTTCTGGTGGGTTGGGAAGATTATCGCAACGGCCGGGCCGATATTTATGCCCGTCTTTTTGACGGTAACGGGACGGCGGTCGGCAACGAATTTACACTTATCCCGCCGCCGGCCGACGGCAGCGACCAGTATCTGCCCCGGATTGTTTACTCACCGTCATATGGCTTTGTTCTCGGTTGGATTGATTTGCGCGATTCTCACGAAATTTACCTTCAGCAATACAGCTCCTTAACCGGACCGGTGGGTGACAACCGCCCGATTTCTATACCGGATATCCAGGTGGAGAACTGGGACCTGGCCCTGGCAGTGGGACCCGACGGTAAACTGCTGGCAACCTGGGCTTCGTTCGGTATCCAGAGTAAAATTATGGGATTGCGTTTCGATAACGCTTTAAATCCGATCGGTACGCCGCGACAGCTTAACCGGTCGCTTCTGGAACAGCGCTGGAGTCCGGCGGCGGCTTTCGCCCGCGCCGACCGACCCGGTGTCGCCTGGACCGAATTTACCGGCAGCGATGCCGATATTCATTTTATGCCCTTCGACACCAGCTGGAATGCTCTGGCTGCCGATGAAATCAAACTTAACGATGACACCGCCGGCGCCCCTTCCCTCGAACCCGATATCGTTACCCTGACGAACTGGTACAACCTGGTAGTCTTTACCGATCGACGCAACGATATCGGCGATATATATCTTCAGGCGGTTACCCACAACCGGGAAAAGGTAGGTGTCAACCGCAGGGTAAATCAGGATATTGGCTGTAATCTGCAGTCCGAACCCGCGGCGGCGGTCAGTTCTGACGGCGCCTTGACAGTCTGGGTTGACGGCCGGGCAGTGAACGGTCTTTCCGGGCAGCGTATATACGGGCGTTTTTGCGACGTCTACGGCAATTTTACCGGTAACGAATTCATGATCTCAGATACCCTGCAGCCGGCGGTCAAAGGCGGACCCTCGGCGGCTGTAAACAGCACCGGCCGGGGTCTGGTAGTTTGGGCCGATAAACGCACCGGAACCGCACAGATTTACGGTCGCTGGCTGACGGCAGTCGGGCTCCCTGACGGAGCCGAGTTTGCGGTCAGTAGCTCCGGTGTCGATATTGACAATGGTGGTGTCCTCGTTGTGGTCGATGAGGTTGGAAATTTTTATGTCGTCTGGCTCGATTACGGCCAGACCCCGCCGCAGGTCAAGGTGAAGTGGTTCCACAGCGATAAAACCACCGGCGGGTCGTTCGGCTGGTCGTCGTCGGTGGCGGGCGTTGATATTTATGATATGGCCGCCGACATCTCCCGGTTGGGGAATATTTTTCTGCTCTTCAACGGTGTGGAAAGCGGTTATTACAAATTATATCTTACGGTTTTAAGCCGCGACGGAGTGGTCCTTCGCACCCCGCAGGCGGTCACCGATATTGAAGAGACCGATGCCCTCGAGCCGGCGGTGGCGGTGGACGAGAACGATTATGTTACAACTGCCTGGCTCGACAACCGGGACGGTAAAAAAATTGTTTATTATCAGCTTTTCGACAACAGCTTGGCGCCTCAGGGAGCCAATTTACCGGTTTCGGCGGCGGTTCCGGAATTCATGCAGTCCCCTGCGGTTGACGCTGTTCGGGGGCGGGCCTGGCTGACCTGGAGCGATCCCCGCGATAACGGGCTGAACGTTCAGGCCGGTAATTACCTGTACCTGGCAACCGATGTTGACGACGACGAACCGCTGGTGCCGGAGACTTTTTCCCTGGCTCAAAATTATCCCAACCCGTTCAATCCGTCCACCGTGATAATTTTCAGCCTTCCGAAGACGATGGATATCAATCTGACTGTTTATAACCTGTTGGGCCGCGAGGTTACGACCCTGGCCCGCGGTGCCTATCCGGCCGGAGAACACCGGTTAGTCTGGAACGGTACGGACAAAAGCAACCGGCGGGTTGCCAGCGGCGTTTACCTGTATCGTCTGACCGGGGAGAGTTATTCGCAGGAACGTAAGATGATTTTATTAAAATAAACTTTTTGCAGCAGCAAAGAGCCAATGAGAAAATACCAGCATGCTGAGAGGCGTGCTGGTTTTTTTTGGGGATTTTACTGGGGAATGAACAGGGCGCTGAAGTCCTGGAAAAAATGGGCGATGATGCAAGGCCAGAGGCGCCCGGTTTTGATATACAAAAGCGAGAACATCAAGCCGTAAACACTGATGACGATAAAACCCGGCAGACCCTGGTATGCATGGCAGACACCAAATACCAATACCGAGATGATGGTAGGTATGACCCAACTTTTAAATTTCCCTAGAAGTCTCAGACGGGTCATGAGATAACCTCGGAAAGCCACCTCTTCACAGAAACCGGCGGTGAAGGAGACCAGGACCCAGAGAACCCGACCAAAGGTGTCTTCAGGTATGAGGAAAGCTATTTCACCGGGCATGGGCAGCCCCACCTGAGCCAGAAACCAGGCCAGACCGGATAAGATCAGGTTGGACACCAGGAGGAAAGTAAACGCCCAGGCAAAATCGGTGCCCCGGATGCGGACCAGCCTTAGACCCGCCAGGCCGGTTTTCTCGGTATAGACGCCTACGAAATTTATCAGGAATATGACCCATTGCATCAGGATGGTCGATATCAGCATGAAAGCAAGCACCGCCTGGTCGATATTGTTGAGCAGTTTCGCGGTGTCACCCACCCCGATTAAAGACAATCCGGGATAAACTAGCAGTAATATGAAAAGGTTCAGATAAGAGAAGAAACCGGCTCTGAATTCCCCGTTGTCGGAAGTGAACTTAAAACGGAAAAAAGGATTACTTAAATCCTGCGCCTCGGAAGCTTCATATATGGGTATACGTTCAAAAGCCTGGTTATTCAAGGTCTGTCTCTTGTGATTCTGTTTATGCCTGCTGGTCGTTCTCTGGATTTTTTTTCTTCAAAAAAGTCCCAAAGATTATAGCCAGGCCGATGATAATAATAAAAATCGGCCAGGTTTGGTCAAAATCCGGGATTATGTCCATCGACCATAATTGCAGATAGACGCCTAAGCCCACTAAAATAAAACCGAATACGATCCGGCCGGCTCGACCGTTTTTCTTTTTATTTGTCTGCATATTTGTATCCATTTATTAATTCGGCGTGGTAGTCCTTTTTATTTAACTGCTAGTTAATATATGTAAAATAAAGTGAAAAGTTTAGAAAATCTTTTTTAAGACTTCGTAAAAAGGTTTATGTGATTCACGTGATACCGGCCGGATGACATATCAGCGATAGTAAGTGATCGTCACGTAATAGACAAATTCCGCTCGTTACCTGATTTTACACGCACCAGATTAAAAAGAATTCAGGAAATGACCCTATAAATCAGGAGGGACATATGGGCACCAATCGGCTGGTATATCAAAACTGGATAGTGGAGCTGGGGATAGACCCGGAAAATAAAGACGCTTTGAAAGACGGGTCTTCTCGGAATCAGTATGAAATTTCACTCGAGGATATAAAAGACGGATTCCTGCCGGACGGTTCAGTTCCGCCCCGGGATGAGAAGGAGGCCTTGCGGCAGGCACGACGGCGTTCATTTATCGGCGAGCAGGTCGCTTGGGCTCTGGATAAGCTAACCGCCGACGAGAAGGAGTTTGTCGAGCGTTTTTATTACAGCGGTCAGGGCTATCGAGAGATTTCCGAAAAATCCGGCCGGGCGGTGTACAAACTGGAAGCCTTGCACAAGCGGGCGGTCCGGAAATTGAAACGGGAACTGGCGCCGGTCGTGAAACAACTGTATAACCTGGATATCGTACCGCCCGAAACATCGGCGACGATAACCTGTCCTATCTGCAACTCGCCTTCCAGAAAAGATATCGATAAGTTGATAGCCGGGCGGGACGAGAAAGGCACCTGGCGACCGATAATCAAAATCCTTAAAGATAAATACGGCCTTAAGATAAAAACCCCGCAGGTCTTAATCGGCCATGAAAAGTACCATTGATATTTTTACAATAGGGAGAAAAACATGAAAAAAACGGAAAGTGAAAAGCAGAAATTACGGGGCGAGCACTGCCTGAACATTTTCGTGTCCTATGAGTTGAAAAAGCAACTCAAGGACCTGGCTGAAAAATATGACCGCACCACCGCCGACATCGTCCGGGCGGTTTTGAAAATCGGCATCCCCATGATGGAGGGGTTATCGCAAGCCGAGGAGATTATGGTCAAGGAGTATATCGAACTCTTCCGGAAACTGCGTCAGGTGAAAGCGCTAAAGGAAATTTAATTCAACGAACTAACGGGGAAGGTCGAATTCGATATAAAATAAAGCCATCGATTTTAATAAAAACGATGGCAAAAGTTTTTTAAAAAATCATAAAGCTCTATGGACAGTTGTCCAGGGGACCGTGAGTGATGTACAGATAGTCTATCAGTCGGGTGATGTCGGAGATATCCGGCTCGCCGCCGCTGATGTTGACATCGGCTTCCTCCGGGCAACACAGCGGTACATGGCTCAAGTACAGGTAGTCGATCAACCGGGTGATGTCGGAGATATCCGGCTCTTCGAGCGCCGAGCAGTTGGTGTTGCCGGTGGTGCCAACACAACAACTCTCGCAGGCGTCACCAATATCGTTGCTGTCGGCGTCAAGCTGGTCGGGATTGTAGAAGAAAGGGCAGTTATCGATATCTCCGCAGACGCCATCCTCGTCGATGTCGTTATATTCATCGTTGATGCAGATATCGCAGGAATCACCGATACCGTCGTCGTCGGCGTCTTCCTGGCTGTTGTTGAAAATATCCGGACAATTATCACAAGAATCCCCGTAATTGTCGCCGTCGGTATTTTCCTGTAAAGGGTCATAAGCAAGGGGACAGATATCGACATCACCGCAAAGACCGTCACCGTCGATATCGTTCAGGGGGTCGTTGATGCAGACGTCGCAGGAATCGCCGAAGCCGTCGCCGTCGGCGTTTTCCTGATCGGGATTGTAAATATCCGGGCAGTTATCGGTGTCACAGGTGTTGGCGGCAAAACCGGGGTTGCCGTAACCGTCGTCGTCGGTGTCGGTGCACAAATCACAGACGTCGCCGTCATCGTCACCGTCGGTATCGTACTGATTGGGATTGTATGCCTCGGGACAGTTATCTTCGTTGTCGCAGATATCATCGAGGTCGTTATCGATGCAGTCATCGAAAATCTTGGTTACAAATACATCCTTGAGGCCGGTCAGGGTGTCGCAGTAGGGGGTTACAGTGGGGAAATCGATGGAAGAGGTCGACCCCGTCAGGTAAACATTGCCGGTGTTGTCAATATCAATACAATTGGCAGCGTCGCTGCCGGTGCCGCCGAGGCAGGTGCTGTAAAACAGCAGACTGGCGTCATCATTGAATTTCGTTACGAAGGCATCATTATTGGCCTGGTAAGTCTGAAGTTCCCTTTTTAATGGGAAATCACTGGAACCGGTGCTCCCGGATATATAAATCTTTCCGTCGTTATCGACTGTAATCCCCTGACTGTAGTCGTTTTTGCTGCCGCCGAAGAAGGTGCTGAAAACAAGACTGACGCCGGATGAATCCAGCTTGGTGACAAAGGCATCCGCGGAGTCGTCTTTGGCGTTCTGGAATGGTAAGTATTTAGGGAAATCAAGCGAGTAAGTATAACCGGTAAGGTACACAAAACCGTTGGCGTCTATTTCCATATCCACCGGCCAGTCATCATCGCCGCCGCCGAGGTAGGTGCTGTAGATCAGGTTCGTTGCGTTCGCATTGATTCGGGTAATAAAAGCATCATAAAAACCCGCTCGCTCGTCCTGATAGGCCCGGAAACTGGGGAAATTATCCGAATTGGTGGAACCCAGAATAATAATATTGGTGTCGGCGTCGAGACAGAGAGCTTTGCCGAAATCGCCTCTCTCACCCCCCAGGTAGGTGCTGAATACGAATGAGGAGCCATCAGGGGTTATTTTAGATATAAAAGCATCACGCAGTAATTGATTGTTAAAGAGCGGGTCCTGGGTCGGGAAAGATTCCGAATCGGTTCCACCGGTAACATAGATATTGCCGTTGGCGTCAAGAATTATATCCTCGCCGCTGTCATAACTGCCTCCGCCCAGGTAGGTGCTGAAAATAAGCGATTCCCCGGTGTTGTTAAGCTTAACGACAAAAGCGTCGCCGTTTCCGCCATAGGTTCCCTGCAGGGGGCTCTCGGTCGGAAAGTCGGCGGCATAAGTTACCCCGGTAAGATAGATGTTTCCATCGCCGTCAATGGTGAGAGCGAGGCCGAAATCAAATCCATCGCCGCCAAGATAGGTGCTGTAAATAAACTCATCCCCGGTCGCTTTGAGCTTGGTCATAAAAGCGTCGCTGGAGCCGGTAATGGTGTCAATAAGGGGATTTTCGGTCGGGAAGTCGGAAGAGTAAGTCATCCCGACCACATATACATTACTATTATCATCGACCGCAATATCAAGTCCCCAATCTTCAACACTTCCTCCCATATAAGTACTGAAGACGAGGACCGGGTCGATAATCAGCGGCAGGGTGGGGTCATAATTACGGTCCGGTTCAAAGCCGAAGGTGGTTTCGCCGAGAATCAAGTAGCGTCCGGTGACCGTTTGACGCTCGCCGTTTATGTCCTGATAAAAGACCGGTTTTTGTTCGGTAACCGTACCCCAGGCTGTGGTCAGCTGCAGTTCTCCGGTCTCGTTGACCGAAATCCTCTCCACACCGTCGTATCGAATTTTTATTACCGCCGGGTCCGCTCCGGGAAATACCACGAAGTCATACTCCATATGACCGTTTTTACTATAATAAACAAGGTTGATTCCGGGGTAGATATCTTCGTATGTGAGAGATTCATAAGAAGGGACGTTGGTTCGCCATCGAGCCGGGTCATTGCCCAGTATAAAATTGCTGCGATGGCTGAGAAGAGCATTGCCTTTTATAACCGGCTCGGGATTGGCAGCTATGAAATTTGATTTTATCAGTAGACGTTCGAAAACAGGCGGATTGTCAGCCGGCTCGCTCATCCGGTGAGGCAGGCGGGCGGTGTATTCCTCGCTGTTACCGAGGCGCCGGTTAAAATGGTAATAGACCCCATCGTGAGTAAACCAGAGGAGCGCGCTACCGGCATCACATCGGAAGAGAGTTTGCTGGTTCCACTGCCCCTGGTTGGCAGTAAATGTCATCGGAGGAGTCGTAAATTTTTTAAGAGAGGGGATATCGGGCGAACTATCCGCCAGAATTATTGAATTTAAAGAAAAAAATAGTATAAATGTAACAAACAATGTGAGGGTCTTCATGCTGCTTCCCTAAAAATAGGTAAGTAATAAAATCGGTCCGAATATAAAATAAGTAGAAACTGTCATTTATAAAAGTCTTTTTTTATTACGGAAAGATTTTTTATTTCGGTTATATTTAGTATATTTATCGGCAGGTGTAATATTCTATTAACTTTAAACGATACAAAAGCTTACTGTGCGCCTTTAAAAAATAAGTAGTTTTGCCGGACGGTTTTTACAAAGGCGCTAAGGTACAAAGAAATGTCCTTATGATGTAAATTAAAAATATCCCGGCTGCGGCTATGTTTCAACTTGAAACGAGGGAAAAAGTTATCTATTATGTGTTTCGATATGAGTATAATGTCAGTGTCTAAAAAAAGCTTGAAAGGTGCTCCGGATATTTGTATAATCTTCTAACTTATTAGAGACCTTAAGATTATGTTTGAAAAACAAAGGACCATCAGAAGTCCGATATCGATGTCCGGTATCGGCTTGCATACCGGCAACAACTGTACTATGACTTTTAAACCGGCGCCACCGGATTCGGGTATTCGTTTTGTACGCACCGACATCAAAGGTCATCCTTCGGTTATCGCCGACATCGACCATGTCGTGGATATCTCCCGGGGTACAACGCTTCAGAAAGGAGAGGCCAAGGTATTTACGGTCGAGCATGTACTGGCAACTTTCGCCGGCCTTCAGCTTGACAATATGATTGTCGAGCTGGATAACAATGAACCGCCGGTAGGCGACGGTTCCGCCAAGCCGTACGTGGATAAAATCCTGGAAGCCGGAATTGAGAACCAGGAAGCCGACAAAGATTACCTGGAAATCGATACTCCGATGTCTCTCAGCGAGCCGGAGCGCCAGGTGGACCTGGTGGTCACCCCCTCTAACGATTTGCGCATAACTTTTATGATCGACTATAAAAACCCTGCCCTGGGCACACAGTACACGACCCTTCAGGACCTCGAGCAGGAGTTTGTCGAGGAGTTTGCCCCGGCCCGGACTTTTTGTTTTCTTTCGGAAGTCGAGATGCTCAAGGAATCCGGTTTGATAAAAGGTGGCAGCCTGGATAATGCCGTAGTGATATATGATTCCGACCTGGGGCAAATCGAGGTTGACCGGATTCGCAAGGCTCTGAATTTGAAGGGGGAAGCTTTTGTTGGTGAGACCGGCATTATCAACGATATCCCGCTGCGTTTCCACAACGAACCGGTACGTCATAAAACCCTTGATTTGCTGGGCGACCTCTTTTTAATCGGGGTGCCGTTCAAGGGGCATGTGCTGGCCGGGCGTTCCGGGCACAAAACCAACGTAGCTCTGGCCAAAAAAATGCGGGAACTTTATAAGAAGAAAAAAATCGCCAGCCGTTACTCAGTTGGCGGGACCGGACATTTTCTGGACATTAACGCTATTTCCAGTATCATGCCGCATCGTTTCCCCTTTTTGCTGGTGGACCGTATCCTCGACCTCGAACCGGACAAGAAAGTGGTGGCCTTAAAGAACGTCACTATTAACGAGCCCTTTTTCCAGGGACATTTCCCCGGTCGACCGATTATGCCCGGGGTGTTGATTCTGGAAGCCATGGCACAGGCCGGTGGGGTTCTGTTGTTGAACACCGTGGAAGAACCTCAGAAAAAGCTGGTTTACTTCCTGGCTATCGATAACGCCCGTTTTCGCCAGCCGGTGGTTCCCGGCGACCAGCTCCGTTTCGAAATGGATATGGTTTCTTTCCGCCGCAGCACCTGTAAAATGACCGGAAAAGCGTTTGTGGGTGAAACGCTGGTAGCTAACGCTGACTTCATGGCTATGGTGATTGACCGATGAGTGAAATTCATAAAACTGCCATAGTCTCGCCCCGGGCCGAGATTGCCGACGATGTCGTAATCGGCCCCTTTTCCATTATCGAGGACAATGTCGTAATAGGAAAGGGTACCAGAATCGATTCCTTAGTGATGCTGGCTCCCGGAGCGATTCTGGGTGAAAATGTGCAGGTGTCACACGGTGCCGTTATCGGTACCAAACCCCAGGACTTGAAATTCGAGGGAGAAGAGACTAAGGCAATAATCGGTGATAACACTGTTATAAGAGAGTACGTTACCGTTAACCGCGGGACCAAAGCTACCGGGGAAACCCGGGTGGGTAAAGACTGCCTTCTGATGGCTTATTCCCACACGGCTCATGACTGCCATATTGGTGATAGCGTTATTCTGGCTAACTCGGTTAATCTGGCCGGGCATATCGAAATCGACGATTTTGCGATTCTGGGCGGGGTATTACCGGTGCACCAGTTTGTCAAAATCGGTACCCATGCCATGATCGGCGGCGGCTTCCGGGTACCCCAGGATGTCTGCCCCTATGCTTTGATGGGCGGCTATCCTTTGAAGGTGGTGGGAGTGAATAAAATCGGCCTGCGACGGCGCGGTTTCGCCAGAGAGGTCATCGACGCCCTCGACCATGCCTTCAAATTTCTTTTTTTCTCGGGACTCAATACCTCTCAGGCTGTCGAACGTATCCAGAACGAGATGGAAATTATTCCCGAGATACAGATTATTTTTGATTTCATAAAGCGATCCGAGCGGGGCTTGACGAAATAATACCGGCCCTTGAGCCGGTTTTTAATTACAGGAAATATTATAAATTATGCGTAAAATAAATACTGCCGTGGTGGGGGTAGGGTCGCTGGGCCGACACCACCTGAGGTGGCTCAGCCGGCTGTCCTTATCGCACCTGGTCGGACTTTATGATATCGACCGGGATAAAGCTTTAAAATATGCGACCGAATACGGAGTCACCACGTTCGATTCCCTGGGAGATCTGGCCCGTAAGGCTGAGGCGGTATCCATCGTGGTTCCAACCTCGGCTCATTTTGAAACAGCGGCGTATCTAATACCGCAGGGCATCCATTGTCTTATCGAAAAGCCGGTTACTTCAAATCTCGAAGAAGCTTTCAGATTAAAAGAACTGGCCGGTGAAAAAGATATTAAAATAACAGTGGGTCAGATTGAGCGTTTCAATCCGGCGGTCATGGCGCTGCAAAAACTGAATATCAAACCATCGTTTATCGAGGCGCACCGTCTGGCGGCTTTTGACCCGCGCGGTACCGATGTCGCGGTAGTGCTGGATTTGATGATTCACGATATCGACCTGGTGTTGCATTTTATCAAGTCCCGCATAGTCGATATCCAGGCCTCGGCCGTTGCGGTCGTTTCCGAGCAGGCGGATATCGCCAACGCCCGCTTGACCTTCGAGAACGGCGCGGTGGCCAACCTGACCGCCTCGAGAATATCCCTGCACGCCATGCGGAAACTTCGCATTTTCCAGAAATCCGGCTATTACTCGATTGACCTGGCCAACAAACAAGCCGACCTTTACCGCCTGGCGGCGGGGGAGAACGATTTCGACGGCATGCGGGTACCGCTGGGCAAGTCGGGCAAGCACCTGGTCTATAAAAAAGTCACCGATTCGGGTGAGGATATGCTGGGACTGGAGCTGGAAACCTTTTTAAAGGCCGTGGGCGACAATACTCCGGTGGCGGTAACCCTTGAAGAAGCCTCGGAAGCCCTACGGGTAGCTCTGGAAATCGAACGTATCGGTTTGCAATCAATCGCGCGCATGATGGAGGCGGAACCGGCTTAAATGGGAAAACCTGTTTTTTTCATTTCAGCGGGGGACCCCTCGGGAGACAATGCCGCCGGCCATTTCATCACCGCCCTGAAAAAAATTAATCCGGACCTTGAATTTTTCGGTCTCGGCGGCTCCCGGTTAAAAAAACTGGGACAGACCCAACTGGCTCGACCCGGTGATTTGGCGGTGCTGGGCTTCTGGGAAGTAGCCCGTCGCTATTTTTTCTTTCGCAAACTTTTCTATAGATGTATGACCGAAATTAAGAGCCGACGACCTGCGTTCGTGCTTCTGGTCGATTATCCCGGTTTTAACCTGCGCCTGGCAAAAAAAATTAAACCTCTGGGCATCCCCGTCATTTATTACATTTCGCCTCAAATCTGGGCCTGGGGAAAGGGCCGGATAAAACAAATCGACCGCCTGGTTAATTTGATGCTGTATATATTACCCTTCGAAGAGTCTGTTTATTGTGAGAGCGAGGTGGCGAGAGAATTTGTCGGGCATTATCTGCTCGATGATATTTCAAGAGAATATATAAAATCACCCCTGCCGGGGAATAATCAGGTTGCTCTTATGCCCGGTTCCCGGCCTCAGGAAATCGCCCGCATGTTGCGCCCGATGCTTGAAGCCGTCCGTCTGCTTCGTGAAAAATACGATATAAAAGCGGTAGTCGCCGGGGTGAAAGACGGTTATGATTATGAATCAGTATTGCAGGATTACGAAAACATCGGTTTGTCTTACGACGATTCGCGCCGAACTATTTATGAAAGTCAACTCGTGCTGACCTCGTCGGGCACAGCTACACTGGAAACGGGCATAATCGGGCGGCCGATGGTAGTGGTGTATAAAACCGGCTTTATCACCTACCACATTGCCCGCCGTCTGGTTAAGCTGGATATGATCGGGCTGGTTAACCTGGTCCAGGGTGAAAAAGTTGTCCCGGAACTTATTCAGGGTGAAGCCAATCCGGAAAAAATGGCTGCCGCGCTGGAAAAATACCTGACCGATACAGCTTATACCGAACGGGTAAAACAAAAACTGGACCGCACGACGGATATTCTGGGCGGACCGGGTGCGTCACAGCGGACAGCCGTTATTATCAATGAATATTTATGATGTTTATTTATAAAATAATCGGTTTTCTGGTTTTTTGCGCGGTATATCCCTACGGTCGTCTCAAGGCAGCCGCCGGCGACCCGCTGTGGCGGGGAAGGCTGGCTTTATTGAAAGGTCTCGCGGCTGAAAATCTCTGGTTTCACGCCGCCTCGGTAGGGGAGGTCAGGATTATCGGGTTCCTGGTCGAATACCTGCTCGATATAAAGCCCGACCTGAGTATTTTCCTTACAGTAATGACCCGGACCGGTTATAAAACAGCGGTTTCAACCATAGGTGACAGGGTGACCGTGGCTTTTTTCCCGTTTGATGTTCCGTCGCTTATAAAAAGAACCCTCGACCGATTACGACCGGAAATGATTGTAATCGCAGAGACCGAAATCTGGCCCAACCTGATAAGTGAAGCTTCATCAAGAAAAATCCCCCTGGTCTTGATAAACGGTCGCATGTCGGAAAAGTCTTTCAAAAAATATAAGCTGTTCAAGGCTTCTTTTGGCCGGTTGCTCAGAAAATATGAACGGTTCTTTTTCAAAACAGTCGAGGACCGGAATCGGTATTTGTATTTCGATATTGATGAAAACCGGGCTGTCACCGCCGGAGATATGAAATTCGACGCCCCCCTGCCGGACCGTTCGGAAGAGAAGATTATTCACATCCGGGAGCGAATCGGACTGAAGCGCGATGACTTCGTGCTGGTGGCCGGTTCCACAAGGCCGGGTGAGGAAGCGATGCTGGTTGATATTTACCGACGATTAAAACCGAAATACAGGAACCTTGCCTTTGTGCTGGCGCCCCGTCATCTGGAAAGACTGGTAGAAATAAAAGCTCTTTTGGAAAGGCTTGATGTTTCTTATAATATATACGACGGCAGGTCACTGACCGGTTTTGGCAAGGCGTCGAACGACCATGACCGGGCATCTTTCATCCTTATTGACCGGATGGGTCTTTTAAACGAATTTTACTTGGCGGCGGACCTGGCTTTTGTGGGGGGAACGATGGTTCCGATAGGTGGTCACAACCTGCTGGAGCCGGTCTGGGCCGGGACACCGGTTGTGTACGGCTCCTCCCTCGAAAATGTCCGGGAGGCAGCCGAGTATATCGAAGCCGGTCAATATGGCGACAGGGTAAATTCGGTAGTAGAGTTGGAAAGGGTCATCGAGGAGGTTTGTCTGGGTCATCTGAGTTTTGCCGTCAAAACCGAGGCCGATATCCAAAAGTCGGCCACATCTCAAATCGGCCGTTATATTCTGGAGCGAACGGGTTATGCTTGAAGAAATCTGGAAAAAAATTATCCGAAGTGAAGGGGTGTCGTTCTGGCGTCTGGCTGCTTTTTTTCTCTGGCTGATGTCGCTGGCGCATCGTTTCCTGTTTTTCCTCAAGAAAATCGGTTCGGGAGCGCCCCTTAAATTAGACGTGCCGGTACTCTCGGTGGGAAATATCGTGGTTGGCGGTTCGGGCAAAACCCCGATGGTGGCTTTTATCGCCCGATACTTATTGAACGAGGAAATCCGGGTAGGTATCGTCTCCTCGGGATACGGCCGGCCGGAAAGAATATCCTTTGTAGAACCGGGCTACCGGGTCCAGAAGATGAATGTCAACCAGACCGGGGATGAAGTAATGCTTCTGGCCAATGATTTGCCGGAGGCGGTTTTCGCCGTTGACGAATCCAAAGCTCTAGCGGCGAAAAAACTGGCCGGGATGAAGGAGGTCGATGTTATCATCGTTGACGACGGCTTTCAGCATTTTGCTCTGGCGCGCGATATCAACCTGGTTACCTATGACGCCGGGGTTAAAGATAAATTTCTCAAACCGTTTCCATACGGTATCCTGCGCGAGCCGATTAGGGCTATCCGGCGGGCGGACATTGTGGTGGTCACCCGCTCCAAGTTCGCCCGGGACTTGAACCTCTTGATGAAACGTCTGCAAAAAGTACATCCCGGAGGAGATTTTTATAATGCCAAATTCACGGCTACCGATTTGGTCGGCCGCGAACAGACCCTGTCGGTCAAATACCTCGAGGACAAGTCGGTTTTCCTTTTTGCCGGAGTGGGCAATTTTCAGGCGCTGAGAAAACAGGTGTTCGCTCTGTCGGGCGACCTCGACTATGCCTGGGAACTATCGGACCACCAGCAATACGACCAGACCGTCCTGGAAGAAATCAAGACTCTGGTCGAGGAACTGGATTCGGATGTAATCGTCACCACCAGCAAGGATTGGGTCAAGCTGGGAAATTTTGATTTTGACCGGGAAATATATTATCTTACTCTTTCGGTAGACCTGGACCCGGGGGAAGAAAAGTTAATGGAAGGTATTATGTCTAAGCTCAATTTAAAAAGGCGGGAGACCTGATGGACCGTCGTTATGATTTCCTGGTGATAGGCACCGGCATAGCCGGTCTTTTTTACGCATTGCAACTGGTTGAAAAAGATCCCGATGTAAAAATCGCCATTTTAACCAAAAAAGACGAGAGCAATACCAATACCAACCGGGCTCAGGGGGGCATCGCCGCCGTGTTCGATAAAAACGATTCGTTCGAAAAGCACGTTGACGATACCCTGAAAGTCGGCTGCGGTCTGTGCCATCGGGATGTCGTCGAGGATGTCGTCGAGAACGGGCCGGGGGCCATCAAAGAACTGATGGATTACGGGGTGCGTTTCACCAAAGTCGACGGTGAGTTTGACCTGGGTCGGGAAGGGGGGCATTCGGCCAAGCGAGTAGTACATGCCTCCGATTTAACCGGTCGGGAAATCGAGCGGGCGCTTATCAAGGCCTGCCGGTCTTATAAAAATAATATCGATATTTATCGGGACCACATGGTCCTGGATTTGATAACCTATACTTCCGACGGCAGGGATTGCTGCGCCGGGGCGTTTGTCTTCTGTGAAAGAGAGCGGGATTTCAGTTCTTTTTACGCGCCGGTTACGATGCTGGCCTCAGGCGGGTTGGGGCAGGTTTATTTCCATACCTCCAATCCTTTGATCGCCACCGGTGACGGCGTGGCGATTGCCTTCCGAGCCGGGGTGGCGGTAGCCAACCTCGAGTTTATCCAGTTTCACCCCACCACCCTGTACAGTCCGGGACGCAGGCCGTTCTTGATTTCCGAGGCGGTGCGCGGGGAGGGAGCGCGGCTTAAATCGGTTGACGGTCGGTTTATTATGGATAACCATGAACTGAAAGACCTGGCCCCGCGGGATATAGTGGCCCGGGCCATCGACCGGGAACTGAAAGAGAGCGGCGAAGAATATGTTCTGTTAACCATCAGCCACCGCGAAGAAAGTTTCATTAAAAAACGTTTCCCCAACATATACCGCAACTGCTTGAAATACGGATATGATATCACCAAGCGTTCGATTCCGGTAGTACCCGCCGCCCATTATTCTTGCGGCGGCGTACTCAGCAATATCCACGGCGAGACCTCGCTGCCCGGCCTGTATGTGGCCGGGGAGGTGGCTATGACCGGGATGCACGGCGCCAACCGCCTGGCCTCCAACTCGCTTCTTGAGGCGGTGGTGGTATCGAAAGCCGCCGCCCTGAAATCCTATGACTTTTTCAAGCAGGTTCAGTTCCCCGCCGAGGTGCCGGTGGACAACGTCCTCTATTCCACCCTGGAATACCCGCGAGAGAAAATTGTCATCGCTCACGACCGGCATCAGTTAACCCGGGTCATGTCGGACTTCGTCGGCATCGTCCGTACCAGAGAGCGCTTGAATCTGGCTCTGGAGAAAGTTACCCAGATAAAAAACGCCGTGGAGCAGTATTATTTCGCCACCCCGGCGACTTTCCAGGTGGTGGAACTGCGCAATATCGCCACGGTGGCGGAACTTATAATAAGGTCGGCGATATCCCGGTTCGAGTCACGCGGTCTGCATTATCTTGAAGACAACAAGGAAACGGATGACAGCTTTTTACACGACACCGTTATCCCCGGCCTATCCAGGGAAGAGAGAAGGTAACTACCATGTCGCATGAGATGATTTTGATACTTGATTTCGGTTCGCAGTATACCCAGTTGATTGCCCGCCGGGTGAGGGAAGCCAACGTTTATTGCGAAATTGTACCCTGCAATGTCGATTTGAACGCTTATGCGGATAGAAACGTCTCCGGTTATATTTTGTCCGGCGGCCCGGCTTCGCTGGCCGACCCCGATTCGCCCCGCCTTGACCCTTCCTTTTACGAGCAGCCGCAGCCGATACTGGGCGTTTGTTACGGTATGCAGCTACTGGCGGAGTATTACGGCGGCGAGCTGGTTAAAAGCACTAACCGGGAGTACGGCGCCTCGACTTTTCGAGTAGTGGATGATGGTTTGTTGTTCACAGGGGTAACTCCCGAAAACCGGGTGTGGATGTCTCACGGTGACTCAATTGTCAAACTACCCGATGGTTTTCGGGTGGTCGGCTCGACCGACTCGTTAAAAGTGGCGGCTATCGCCGACGAGAAGAAAAAGGTGTACGGCCTGCAGTTCCATCCCGAAGTGCATCACACGGTCGAGGGGGAAAAGATTCTGCACAACTTCCTGTTCAAGGTGTGCGGCCTGAAGGGGGACTGGACGACCGAGTCGTTCATCGACGAAGCTATCGGTAAAATCAGGAACCGGGTCGGGGACGGCCGGGTTTTGCTGGGTATTTCCGGCGGGGTCGATTCCTCGGTAGCCGCTATGCTGTTGAACCGCGCCATCGGTGATAATCTCCATGCGGTTTTTGTGGATAACGGGGTGCTGCGCAAAAACGAGTTTGTCGAGGTCGGCGAGATGCTCGAGTCGCTGGGGATAAACCTGCACAAGGTCGACGCCGCGGAGCTGTTTCTGGAACGCCTGGCGGGAGTAGAAGACCCGGAGAAAAAAAGAAAAATTATCGGCAATACCTTCATCGACGTATTCGAGGCTGAGGCGGAGAAAATCGGCCGGATTGATTTTCTCGGTCAGGGGACGCTGTATCCCGACGTCATCGAGTCAGTCTCGTTCAAAGGTCCGTCGGTGACAATCAAATCACATCACAATGTCGGCGGCCTCAAAGAACAGATGAAGCTCAAACTGATAGAACCGCTTCGGGAGCTGTTCAAGGATGAGGTACGCGCGCTGGGTCGGGCGCTGGGTCTCTCGGAGAAATTCGTGAGGCGGCATCCCTTTCCCGGTCCGGGCCTGGCGGTCAGGATTCTGGGCGCCGTTTCCAGAGAGCGCCTGAATCTGCTGCGCGAGGTGGATGCCATCTTTATCGAGGAGCTTCACAAACACAACCTCTACGATGAAATCTGGCAGGCCTTCGCCGTCCTGTTGCCGGTTAAGACGGTCGGGGTAATGGGCGACGAAAGAACCTACGAGAATGTCGTAGCCCTGCGGGCGGTGACCTCGGTCGATGCCATGACCGCCGACTGGGCGCGCATCGACCCCGATATCCTGGCTTATATCGCTAACCGCATTATTCGCAATGTCAAGGGGGTCAACCGGGTTACTTACGATATTTCCTCCAAACCGCCCGCCACCATCGAATGGGAATAAACCGGCGGTGTCGGGTACTTTGTAAATTTTTTCGCGTATAACCAATACGGGTTGTGAAAGGTGAGCATTTTCAAAATGATAGTCTGGCTCTTTTTTATCCTGATCGGTGTTTTTGCGGCGTTCGGTATCTACCTCTATTTTAACCAGGGTCGGATGGTGTTTATTCCCATGAAAGAGCTGGTAGTCGCGCCCGAACAATTGAACCTGACGAGCGAAGATGTTTATATTGAAGTCGTTCCGGGAGAGAAGATTAACGCCTGGTATTTTCCGGGCAATCCCGGTCGCAAGACGATTTTATTCTGTCACGGCAACGCCGGGAATATTTCCCATCGGCTGGAGACGATACAGCTCTTGAAAACTTTCGAAGTCAATATATTGCTGTTCGATTATCGAGGGTACGGGCGTTCCGATGGCCAACCGACCGAGGCGGGCGTTTGCGCCGATGCCCGAACCGCTTATGACTGGCTGGTGAACGAGAAAAAAATAGTCCCAGAGAATATTATCCTTTTCGGCCGTTCGCTGGGCGGGGCGGTGGCGATTGACCTGGCTTCGAAAGTTAAATGCGGGGGGGTAGTGGTGGAATCCTCGTTTACCTCGGCTGCCGAACTGGGGCAGAAATTGTTTCCTTATTTTCCCGTCAAGTTTCTGCTGCGCTTCAAGTTCGATTCATTAACCAAGATCGCCAAACTCACCTGCCCGGTTCTGGTGACACATTCGCCCGATGATGACCTGATTCCGATTGAAATGGGCCGGCAGCTTTACAAAGCCGCCCGCGAACCCAAATTTTTTATCGAGTTGAAGGGTTCCCACAACGACCGCGGTTATCTGGAAAATCAAACCTACATCAAGGGACTGAGAGACTTTATTTTCAACAATAACGGTATTTAAAGTCTATTTATTTCTATGTCATATTTCGCAATCTATTGTCGGGTAAGAACATAATTTCAGGAAAATAAGTCTCTCATTTTAAAATTTTATTCGATTGACAACCGCGGAAAAAATACATATTTAACTTTCTAAAATCCGCATAAGGAAACGTATATTCTGAAAATGTTGGATACTGATAGATTACAGGAATACACCAGCCCCGTTCATACTGACCTGGAGATATTTGAGGATAAGCTTAACGATTATCTGCGGGGAGATTCGCCTTTAATTTCATCCATTGCCCGGCACTTGTTGAAATCGAGAGGCAAACGGATTCGGCCGGCCTTTTTGTTTCTCTCGTCGCGGGCGTCGGGTAATTATACGGAAATCTCCGTCGATGCCTCGCTGGCTATCGAACTCATCCATACCGCCACTTTATTGCACGATGACGTGGTCGACGAATCACATTTGAGACGCGGCCAGAAAACCGTCAACGCCCAGTGGACGAACCTGATTTCGGTGCTTATGGGAGACTATCTATTCGCCAAGGCTTTCAAGATCATGGTGGATATAAATTCCATGGATTTGATAAGCGCCGTTTCCCATGCCACCTCGCGGGTTTCGGTGGGGGAACTGCGCCAGATTGAGGAAACCGGGAATTATGCCCTTTCGGAGGAGGAATATATCGATATTATCGCCGATAAGACCGCTTCCCTGTTCAACGTTTCCTGCGAGACCGGGCCGATTTTAAAGAAGAAGGACCGCAGCGAACGCCGCCGTTTTGCCGAGTTTGGCGAAAAAATCGGCACCGCTTTTCAGATTGTCGATGACCTGCTGGATTTCGTCGGTGATGCGGATATTACCGGTAAGGAAATAGGTAATGACGTTATGACCGGTAAAGTAACCCTGCCGCTTATATATTCCCTTAAAAAAGTTCAGGAATCCAGCTCAAGGGAGATTGTCAGGCATCTGAAAGAGAGTAACGAGGAATCGTTCAACCTGATATACAATTTCGTCAATGAAAACGGCGGTATCGAATACGCCTACAAGCGAGCCGATGAACTGTGCCGGCAGGGTCTCGACCAGATCTCACCCATTGACGGCTCCGTCTACTACGAATCACTGGAAAGCATGGTCAAATACACCATTGCCCGGGCTTCATAAAATTGCAACCGCCGCTTATTTCCCCTGTAAAAGCAATATAACTGTTTTTTTCGTTAACTTTACGGGACAGAACTGATATATTGTGCTCATGTTTGGCTTGAAAGACATCAACGTTAATTTTCTAACCGGAAACCCGGTTTTGGTCTGGCTTACCCTGGCGCTGCTTCTGGCGCTGTCTTTCTGGTTGTATCGCTGCACCAATCCGCCGGTCTCACCTTTATTAAGAATCATTTTTATCATTGTTCGGGTTATAGCCGTTCTGGCCCTTTGCGCGGCATTATTCGAGCCGGTGTTAAGCTACAACCGCGAGTTTGAGCGCCGTAAGAAAATAACCGTGCTGGTGGACGACTCCTCCAGCATGGACCGTTTCGAGCGGGATAAATCGCGCCGGGAGCGGCTGGATTCACTTCTGACCGATGAGAATTACCGGCGTCTTAAAATCCGGACGGAGTTGAAGACGTTTTATTTCGGCAGCAACCTGGCCGAGGAAGAGAAATCCGTCGACCGGGATAAAACCGCTCTGGGTGACGCTCTTTACGAATTGAAAAAACTCGACCTGACCGAGCCTTCAGATTACTGGCTGCTGTTCTCCGACGGCAAGTCCAATACCGGGCGCCGACCCCGGGAAGCCGTACAGGGACTGGAAGTACCCCTGGTCTGTGTTGACCTCGCGCTGGATGTCGGAAATTTCGATGTCGGTCTGGACGAGGTTAATTACAATCCCGTGGTTTTTGTAGGCCGACCGACAGAAGTAAAAGTCAAACTGAACTGGCATGACGCTGCAGGTAAAAACCTGACAGTGCAGCTTCTGGATTCGACCCGGGTTTTGACCGAAAGCCGATTTGCAATTTCCCAGGAGGGTGGTTTCGGGGATGTAATTCTTAAATATACTCCCGACCAGCCCGGTCAGAAACTGATGCAGATAAAAATATCACCGCTGGAAGGGGAGGAATCGGCAGGCAATAACCTTCGCACCGTCTCGGTCAAGGTTCTCAAAAACCGACTGCTGGTGTTGCTGGTGACTGACCGGCCGGATTACGAGGTTGGTTTTTTAAGACGATTCCTGACACAATCGGTTAAATATGAGGTTGATTTAATCGTCACCGGGGAGAAGGCGGGCAACCTGGGTGGTCGTTTCCCGAGCCGTCAGACTGAACTCAACCGCTACGACCTGGTGATATTGCACGATCCCGACCCGGTCGCTTTTGAACCGCGCCTGGATATCCTGAAGTCTTATTTGAATGAAAAGGGGGGGGCGTTGTGGCTTTTGATGGGACCGCAGTTCGCAGGGCGGGGGTCGGGCAACCGCTTCAATGAATTCCTGCCGTTCTCTCAATCTCAGCCGAACCGTATCGAGTATCTGGATTTCCACGGTGAGCCGTCCGAAAATAACCTCTTTCATCCGGTAATACGCCTGGCTGACGACCGCAATGCTATCCGGGAACTCTGGGCGACCCGGCCGCCTTTTAAAACGTTGGTTCGCTGTGATGTTGTTGACCCCGAAGGAGTGGTTCTCGCTTATGCCTCGGGCGGGCGCTTGGAATGGGAAAAAATCCCCGTCCTGGGTTACCGTCGGTTCGGACCGGGCAAGCTTCTGGCCGCCGCCGCCCTGCCGTTCTGGAGTTGGGGGTTTGTCAATCTCGGGTTTGGTGAGGACAACAGTCTCTATGAAAAGTTTCTCGAAGGGACAATCAGCTGGCTGACGGTACAGGATGATTTTGAGCCGGTTCGGGTGACCCCCGATAAGGAAGTGTTCAGCCGGGGCGAAGCGGTGCGTTTCGACGGTATGGCATACGACCAGGGTTTTCGCCCGCTGACAGAGGTAACCGGAACGGTACGGCTTTCAAGCGGCGACGGTGAAGTTTACGAAAAAGATTTTATCGAACAAACCCCGGGACGGCTGAGGGCTGAATTTGACCCGGTGCCGCCGGGCCGGTATACTTTTTCCGCCTTCCTCGAGAAAGGGGGACAGGTCCTTAAAAACGAGCAGGGTCAAATCGTCGTGGAAACTTTTTCGCTGGAGGAATTCGACCAGAGCGGTGACCGGACCGGTCTGATGGCTCTGGCGAGCCTGACCGGCGGCAGCTTCTATACTTTCGACCAATTCAACGACGCCGTCAATAATATCGACCTGAATCCCGTGGTCGAAGCGGTGCAAAAAGAAATTGTGGTATGGAATAAATTCTGGCTGCTGCTGATTTTTATCGCCATGCTGTCGGTGGAATGGATCCTCAGAAAAATCAACAACTTGATATGACCACCGTTTTCTTTATTTTTCCGGGAAAAGCTGTTTGAGATTTATCCGCTGTGAGAGATCTATTTTTTCATTGCACAATTCAGTGATTTCGTTTTTAATCCGTTCCGCGCAGGTCTTTATCTGCTCGAGATATTCGCGCTGAGTATCGGTCAGCGATTCTTCCTCGTCGAGCAAAAATTCCGTGTAACCGACTATCCCGGCCAGGGGATTATTGAGGTCGTGATTCAATTTCAGGCAGTGTATTATAAAAGGCTTCAGAAGGTTCAAAATTTCTTCTGCCTCGGTGTCTTTCTGGTTTATTTTATTGATGTCGCTCATGGTGATAATCTTCTCCCGGCTTTTTCCCCATCAGTATAACAGTGTATTTATCATATTATCGGCGGAAACGGTTTTTTTCTTATTTTCAACGCGTTCGGTCGATAAAAATACTTTTCTAAATGAAAATTTCATATATATTCCCCTGAAAATAAGGAGACGGATAATGAGAATTGCTGTTATCGGGGCTGGATTGATGGGCCGGGCGGCGGTGTACGACCTGGCCCGGGCCGAGGGTGTTGAGGCGGTTGGAGTTTTTGATATCGACGCCGAACTGGCCCGTGGCATAGGTGAGAAATACGGCGAGGGTAAAGCGGTTACGGGACGGTTCGATGCCGGTGATAAAGACCGGGCTGTTGAGATTTTGAAGGATTATGACGCGGCCCTGTCCTGCGTGACTTATAAATACAATCCCGGGCTGACCCGGGCGGCGATAAAAGCCGGGTGCCATTTTATGGACCTGGGAGGCAATAACAGTATCGTGCAAACCCAGCTGGAAATGAACGCCGACGCCGAGGCGGCCGGAATTATCGCTGTTCCCGATTGCGGCCTGGCGCCGGGAATGGTGTCGGTGCTGGCTGCCGACGGTTACAACCGGTTTGACCGGTTGCATTCGTTGAAAATCCGGGTCGGCGGTCTGCCGCAATCGCCCCGACCCCCTTTGAATTACAAGATGGTGTTTTCCGCCGAGGGCCTTATTAACGAATACTGGGAACCCTGCGTGATTCTCGAAGAGGGCAAAAAGAAAATCGTCAATCCCATGACGGCCGTGGAAAGTCTGGAATTCGACGGTATCGGCGAATTCGAAGCGTTTTATACTTCGGGCGGTACCTCGACTCTGCCCGATACGTTTCTGGACAAGGTCGATTTTCTCGATTATAAAACCATTCGCTACCCCGGTCATTGTCGTCTGTTCAAACCGATGCTGGAGATCGGCCTGGCTTCCCGACAACCGCTGGATATAGGGGGACACAGTATTGAACCGCGCGATGTGCTGAAGGCTGTACTGGATAAAAATCTCAGCTATGAAGATGACCTCGACATGGTACTGGTAAGGCTGACGTTCGAGGGGGAGAAAGACAGCTCAAAGAAGAAGTTGGTTTATGAAATCGTCGACCGTCAGGACACCCGCACCGGCCTGACCGCCATGATGCGTACCACGGCCTTTCCGGCGGCTATTATAGCCTGGATGGCGGCTTCGGGACAGATTACCGAGCGTGGTGTTAAACCTCAGGAGGTCGCGGTTAAATCCTCTTTATTCATTCCCCAGCTTAAAAAACGCGGCATAAAACTGGTTATTACCGAAGAATAATTTTATTCCTTGAATATTGAATCCCTTATTTAAGGACAGGTCGTTAATTCTGCGGCTTTACCACAAGTCGGCCGGGAAGATGATGTCCATTTTCACCGTGCTGCCGGGGGTGACGCTGACCGGGTAGGTCATGGTGTCGCTGTCAGGCAGGTAAATGACCTGTAGTTGATGATTACCGATCGGGATACCGCTGAAGGAAAAATTACCCTTGAGACCTGGGTGGGTCGATATGGCTGTAGTGCTGCCGGAACCGTCGGGGAAAAAAAGGCGGGCGATGATGGAATCACGATAAACAATACCCGGCATAGTGCGGTTGGCATCGGCAATGTAACCTTCCAGCCGATTGCTGAAAAGGACGTCGGTGCCGGCTGAGAAAACCTTGTCGATATCGGTACCCGAGCCGGTGGAGCGTATTAAGGTGTCGAGCAAAACATAGGGGACGTTCCAGGCGTCTTTTTTGAAATCATCCTCGTTAAAACCGCACGTCATATAGGGACCGTTCCAGGTGGTGTAACCGCTGGGATTGGCCACCAGGGCGTCGAGGTTGGGCGGCAGCGCGCCGACATCGCCCACGTAACCGAAATCCACCCGGGCATGTTGGGAATATAACTCCGTATCGCCGACGATTGCCCGGGCCAGCTGGTCCATTTCCTTCTTGGTCTGTTCCACCCGGGCGGTTTCAATTGAACCGGACATCTGGTGTGTGGCGATAGCGGCGATAATACCGATTATGACGATGACTATCACCAACTCAACCAGGGTGAAGCCCCGTTTGGAATATAGGTTTATCAAGGGCAATCCTCCGTGCTTACATTAAGATTTGTTCCGTCGGAAAACACCACCGTAAAATCCGTATTATCCATATCTACCTGGGAGCCGCCATTGGGAAAAGTCCGGAAATTATCGAACTCGATTTTAACGGTCTCGCCGTCGCTGATGGTTTGCGGACTGCTGAAAAAGACCTGTTCCCCGGAGGCGGCTTTGGGATTGTTGCGGTCAAAGACAAAAACACCGCCCCAGATAACGTAACGATAATAGGCGGTGGTTCCGCTCCAGGTGAGAACAACCGAACTGACTGTAATATCGCTTCCGGAATCGTTCCGTATCCAGAAAAAGAAACCGTGGCAATCATTTTTCAGGGAGTCCGAGTTCGGGACCCTGGTCAGGCCCCCTGAGCAGGGCGACCAGGGGCTGGCGACCAGATAATATTCGTTATAAGAAGTCGATTTCGGGGTTACCGAAACGAAGCGGCTGAGGGTGTCATTGTCGGGCAAATAGATTATATCCAGATTATGATTGCCGATGGGAATCGAGTCAAAAGTGAAATATCCCCCGGAGGTGACGCCCGTAACGCGGGCGGCAAACCCGCCGGAGCCGTCGGGTACGGTCAACACGATTCTGACGGAATCACGGTAGTCATCACCGGGTAGAGTACCGGAGCGGTCAAAGACCGTCCCGCTGACCCGGTTGACCAGCAACTCACCGGTGGCGCTGCAGATTCGCCTGACGATATCGCCGGTAGTGGTCGGTCCGCCGCAACCACTGCCGCCGGTCACCTTCCCTTTGCTCGTTATCGTCAGGCCGTTATATTCGTATGCCTTACCCCAGGCGTCGGTCTTATAATCATCGGTTACCTGTGAAAAACGATTCTGAAAATAAGGACCTTTCCAGGTAGTGTAACCACCGGGGTTCTGCATCAGGGCATCGAGGTCGGGCGGCAGGGCGCCGATATCACCCACATAACCGAAATCCGTCCGCACCCCGTTGTTGTTCAGGTCCGGATTGCCCGTAACGGCACACGCCAGCAGGTCGAGCTCCTGCCTGGTCTCTTCGAACCGGGCGGTGTCGTAAACGTTAGTCCCCGCCTGAAAAGCTATAGTGACCAGGATACCGGCGATTATAATCACCATGACGACCTCGACAAGGGTAAAACCGGAATTGTCGTGAACTCTTATCACGGGCAACTCCCCACGGAAACCTCGAGAGTGGAGCCGTCGGATAAATCCACTATGAAGACCGTATTTTGCATATTGACGCGCGAACCGCCGGTAGGCTGAGTTCGGAATTCCTCAATCTGTATTTTCAAACTCTCGCCGTCGCTGACCGTGCGCGGTGGGGAAAAGACCGCCAGTTCGCCCGAGCCGACTTTAGGGCTGTTTTCGTTTACCACCGTGACGCCATCCCAGATTACATAACGGTAATAGGCGGTCGGGTTGGTCCAGGTCAATCGGAAAGAGGCTATAGTAATATCGCCGCCGGTGTTGTTCTCAATCCAGAAGGAAATATTGTTGCAGAACCCGGCATATATGGAGTCGGAGCCGGTTACCTTGATCAGCAGGCTGTCGGCAGGACCGGTAGTGTCGGACGAGAAATAAGCGACAGCGAAATAATAAGTCGGCACCGGCTGGCTTTTTTGGCGGGGGAGGACCGTGATATACCGCAGCAGAGTATCGACTTGGGGAGTATAGATTATTCTAAGGGGATGCTGCCCGACCGGCAGAGAGTCCAGAGTGAAATTACCGGCGGAATCGGGAGTATAATTTTTAGTCAAATTTGACCCGGCGCCATCGGGAATGGTTATCCTGACTGTAACCGAATCAATATAAATCAACCCGGGCGGGTTATCGGAGGCGTCGCGGATAACGGCTTGAAAGGTATTCAAAAGGTAATCCGAGGCGGCATCGGCGATTTTTTTGGTAATTGAAGTGCCGCCGCCGTTCGAAGTAATGGTAATCCCGCCGCCGTAACCGTAAGATTGTCCCCATTCGTCGATACGGTAACCGGCACTGTCCTGGACGAATCCGGTCGGCAAATAAGGTCCATCCCAGGTTCCCAGACCGGGATTGGTTACCAGAGCCGTCAGATTGGGCGGAAAAGCGCCGATATCGCCGACATATCCGAAATCAGAACGGGCTCCGGCGGTTGTGATATCCGGGTCGCCGACAATCGCCCGTGCCAATTGTTCCATCTCCTGTTCGGTTTTGACACGCCGGACATCTTCGGTTACGGTCGTCATCGATTTCATCGCCACAGCTACCAGGATTCCAATAATGACTATGATTACCGTCAGTTCAATCAGGCTGAAACCGTCTCGGTTGCGGAAAGGGTTTTTCATTCTTTTCACCAGACGTCCTTGAACAGGGTTATTTCGGTGTACAGGTCGGCTCCCGGATG
>JAFGNW010000255.1 GCA_016926795.1 Candidatus Zixiibacteriota bacterium | reverse complement strand
TCAGGAGTTGTAACAGAGTCGCGAAGCGACTTGGCGTAAGCCAATAGAACCCCGGCTTTAGCCGGGGGAATCTATTTCTTATTGTTATATAAAATGACATTTTACGAGATTAAATTACAATACCCTGGGTTTTTGAAATAAATTTTCTTTGTCGTTTTCTAATCAAAATTATTAAACACTGAGAGATGACGGTATTAAAGGGGCTGGAAAATCCGCAGATGAAAAATTTGAAACACCGTATAAAGGATATTCTGACCGGTCCCGCCTACAAAACAAAAGAATGGCCTGATGAAAATAGATATTATATCTTTGCCGTTGGAAATCAAAATTGTCTGCGCTCCGCTCTTCCCTCGATTACAGATGATTTACTTTTTAAGATTGTGTGTGAGGCATTCGCCGATTCCCGGACCCGCACCGAATGGTGTGCCGGTATATTCGAGCGCCTTAACGACAGGCACGAATTTAGAAATGCCTTACCATTAAGCGATCTTTTTAAAAGCCATGATAGCTGTAAATGTTGAGTATGCCGATTAGACCGGTATCGTTATGGGGAAGGTATCAACTCCGACCGAAGATTATTTACGCAGGCTGGCCGGATATCGCAAGTCGCAGAATTCGAGCGGTGTCCAGGATGAGCCGTCCCAGGCCGCAATATTGTTGACGCTTATTTCAACGACAGCGTCGAAATAATCTCCTGCTATCAGTTTGTCGTCGTAGATAGTGAGAGCTTAGACCGTGCCACAAACGCCTGATCCAAGAGGCGCCCAGAACCATTATAATGATAAGGAAGAATAATATGAAATCGTTGAACTTCGGCAGTTGCATATGAACTCCTATCGTAAGAAGTAATCTGAGACAAAACGCTATTTAAGGTAAGCAAATCTATATAAGTTATGTTGTCCTTATCATAAAGTTACAAATTCCAGGCAGTGGATTGGTTTGATTCATTTTCTTTGTTCTATAGCATACAAACTTTGTCCGATATATTCCAAGGACTTTCAATTACGATCGGATATTCCGTTATGCGATTTTCTTCCCAAAAAAAGATTAGTTAGCGCAGGAACAAATGTCTAAACCGCGAAGAAGGTAAACGTCGAAAACCGTTATTGCTGGCGGTTTCTCACCCGCTGGTTCGCTCCCGTCGCCAGGTGAATAAAAGACCATCCTCGGGATCGTCTCTCCGACCGATACGGTTAAATAAAGTCTTTTTCAGAATCCTTTGGGAGGCGGTGTTCCAGACAGCCGTCTCGGCTGTGACGGCTGTTACCTCGGATTTCGAAAAACCCTCGGCTACGAGAAGCTTGACACCCTCCGTAGCAAAATTCCTCCCACGGTAGGACTCAGCGATACCACAGCCAATTTCGACAGCACCATCACGTGGCGAGTTCTTGAAACAACCCGAACCGATGATCAGGTTCACGGAAGGGAGAAAAAACAGGCGAGGGGCACACCAGAACCAGATCTCGCCGGCATACAGTCGTTCCAGGGCGGATATGAAAACGATATCGGGCGGCACAGCTCCGGGAGTGAAATTGTAGGTGCTAAAGGTGAGGGCTGATGAGTCTTTGAGGGTGCGTTCTACTTCATCAGCTGTCATAGTGATCAATTGGATATTCAATGTACTTTCCTTCGTTCACTCACTATATGCGGTTAATGAAACCAAGGTTTACCTTCTCTGATAGTATACAATTGACAAGGGGATTTCAAGGGTATTCGACGGTACTATGATAAACTATATTTCTACCCCAGAGGACATGGCAGGAGGTTACGGTGCAGCAATGCATTCACCTATGTGATTGTTTTCCAATGAGTTAAGCCGGCCAAACAATAGCTCATTCGCATTTCAAAACTAAACGCCACAAAAGTATAACGAGAGACATATCTGGACTTCTTGATTTTGCGGTACCTTCCTGCGGGCGGAGGGAATTGGCAAGTACCTTCGGAGACAAGGCTTTACTGTCCATTTTATGCTTAAACCGCCTCTATCTGGTACCACGGCAAGTCAGACCGCACCGTGCCCCGGGGTTTAAGATACCCACCGAAACTGAAAAAAAATGTATTTACACAAGCGGTCGAAATACATTAACTTTAGTCAAAATATGGAGAAATTTCATTCCGCTCGGTCGATATCAATTAATCTGAAAGGAGGTCACACCCATGTCGATGGCTCAAGAGAAACAGCACCCTTCAGGGCGCGGTGAACAAGCAGACGCACACGATGCCTATGAAAATTATGAGCTCCCCGTCGGAGGATTCAAGGGGACCGCGGAGGAGATCGAGCGCCAGTGGTATGAGAAGTGTTATGTCAGTCGCGGCGACACCATCAAGCAGCTCACCTTGCGTGCCGTCATCATGGGGTCGGTGCTCGGCGGGATTCTCTCGCTGACCAACATATACATCGGTCTCAAGGCTGGTTGGGGTTTCGGGGTTGCCATCACGGCCTGTATACTCTCCTACGCTATCTGGACCCTTCTCTTCAAGATGAGGCTCGCGAAGACGCAGATGACGATTCTGGAGAACAACTGTATGCAATCCACGGCCAGCGCCGCGGGCTATTCCACCGGCGGCACCCTGGTCTCGGCTTTCGCCGCCTATATCATGCTTTACAATCAGACTCTTCCCATCCCGATTATGCTGGGCTGGGTGTTTTTCCTTGCAGTTCTCGGGGTAACGATGGCCGTGCCGATGAAGCGTCAGATGATTAATAGCGAGCAGCTTCGATTTCCCAGCGGAATAGCCGCCGCCGAGACGCTTCGGGCGCTTCACGCCAAAGGGCAGAAAGGGATGCGCGCGGCGCGCGCCCTTGGTATCGCCGGACTTTTTGCCGTCTTGAGCACCTTGTTGACCGACGGCTTGAGGCTTATCAGTGCTCGCCTCGAAGCTTTCCAGATTTCATCACTGGTCGCCCGTTTCAACACGGCAACGTTCGGTGACGCGTGGATGGGCCGGACGGTCATGTTCGTCTGGGATCCCATTTTCATCGCCGCCGGGATGTTCGTGGGGATGAGGGTGGCTATCAGTATTCTCCTGGGGTCGATAACCTGCTGGATGATTTTTATCCCGTGGTTGCAAAGCTACGTACCTGAAGCGGCCGGAGAAACGGGCTTCCGCACCCTGGTGCAATGGTCGCTCTGGGGCGGTACCGCCTGTATGGTTACCTCGGGGATTTTGTCGGTGGTTTTCCAGTGGAAAAGCGCACTGCGGGCGTTCAAGGGGCTGGGGGATATGTTCATGAAAAAGAGCAACAAAAAGAGCGATAAAATAACGGAGATTGAAACGCCCGGTTCGTGGTTCCTCCTGGGGCAACTGGTTTCATTGATTGCCCTTGCCTGGTTGGCGCACGCGACTTTCGGGATGCCCTGGTGGCAGAGCGTTATCGCGGTAATTTTAAGTTTCGCACTGGCATTGGTGGCTTGCCGGGTGACGGGTGAAACCGACACAACACCAGTGGGTGCCATGGGCAAAATCACTCAGCTCACTTTCGGCGCTCTTTCCCCCGGAAACATGAGTGTGAACCTTATGGCGGCCAATATCACCGCCGGTGCCGCAACTTCCTCAGCCGACCTGCTTACCGACCTGAAGAGCGGGTATCTTCTGGGGGCTCATCCCCGCAAGCAGTTCCTCGCCCAGTTCTCGGGGATCTTCATCGGAACGGTTGTCACCGTGTTTGCGTTCCGTATCCTGGTTCCCGATGCCAGTGTGCTGGGCACGGATCAGTTCCCCGCTCCGGCCGCACAGACCTGGAAAGGGGTCGCCGAGGCCATGGCGCTTGGGCTTAGCACGATGCACCCGGTAAAGATATGGAGCATGGTAATCGGAGGTCTTATCGGTATTATCCTGCCGATTCTTTCCCGCATGTTTCCAAAAAAGCAGAAGTGGATTCCCTCACCGGCCGGGATAGGTTTGGCCTGGGTCTTCCATTGGTTCTACGGCTTACTTTTCTTCATCGGAGCATTGATAGGCTACGGCTGGCAGAAGAAGAATCAGAAAAATTGCGAGGAGTACCTGTTCCCGGTTGCCTCGGGCATAGTCGCCGGAGGCGCACTTATGGGCGTTATCCTGATTTTCTGGGAGAGCGGCTGGGAGATTCTGAAGCAGTTTATGGGATGGTAAGTGTCGTAGCAGTGCCCCGCTCAGTCAGGAAAGGATTTGCGGGTTAGAGAATGGAATCGCCTGCGGAGATGCTTCATGAATTGTAACGCAGGCGATTTTATATTGTAAAAAAATTGCGAAGATCATCTGATCGTCTCCGCTTTTGTATGCTTGCAATCACGACTTGCCGGTAAGATTTTCCCTTGTGGAGGTGATAACTGTGGAAAAAGATGTAAACACGATGGAGGGATTAGACTTCCTGCTGGGGAATTGGAATCTGGAGTATAAAATTCCAAAAAACAGGTACTCTGAAGCAATGACGGGTACTGGCCGCGGAACATTCTCCAGAAAATTAAGTGACAAATATGTGGTATTCGATTACTCAACTTTTATAGGCGATGGGCCTGAGGGACAGGCACATGCAATCTTTGCCTGGGATTCGAAAATCAAGATGTATAGGTTCTGGTGGTTCGAAAGCTCGGGTAACTTCGAGACAGCAACCTGTAACTTCATCAACGATGAAACGCTTTTTGTTAATTGGCATAACAGTCTATTGATTCAGACTTTTCAAAAAGTCGGATCGGACAAAGTAGTACTGAAAATGGAAGAGCCGAATGCTGAGGATAAATATATGCCTATCCTGGAAGTGATATTTACAAGGGAGTAGTCTGAATTGAATGTGTCCCAAAGAAGGTCCGTGAGGAATGAGCCGGAACGGAGCGATGCACCGGCTTGTTAAATCAACTCCTTACGGTCCGACGTGTGCCGCTTATCGTAAAATAGCAAATCTTTATCTGAGATGTGAACTCACCAAACCTTTGGGAAGAGTTATATATCGGGGTCGCTTATTAAATGTAGATTCCCCGTTCTAAGTCGTTATTTAAGAATATAATTAAAGGTACCGTGACCGCTTGTAGCTGAGCGTGATTCTGCGGGGATGAAAAAGAACTGCTATAGCTTTACCGCGGTTCCCCGAACGCATCGAAGTCTTCGTCAATTCGACAGTTTCCGCATCCTTCAACTTTCACGATGCGCGTTCGTGCAAGTGAGTCAAGTTGTTCCAGGGCGTAGAGGTGTAGTTCTGATAACGACGAAAATTTTTGCTGATTATCTTTCCAGGCTCCGATATTATCCTGCCATATCTGGATTTTGTAGTAGGGAAAGTCCCTCACCGGATCAAGCCCGGGGATCTTTCTTATTCGATTAGACATCGGTTCCCCCTTGTCCTGCTGTTTTTCTGCTTTATCTCCGTTTCCAAAAAAACTCATCGGCAAACAAAGGACAATCACATTATTTTTCAGATTTCATATAAATTTTTTACGAGAGCATTGAGAGCGATGAAGCTTTGGTAAAATTGTTTTTTCTCGAGATTAAGTCGAGCCAGTTTTCTTGAATTGCGCGCGATTCGGTCGCAGATTTTTAAAGCGGTGTTGTTTTTAAAGCTTGAGCTTTTGTTCCGGTAGTGGTAATTCCTGACGATAACGGGGATCGGAATTTTCTTGAGGTCGGAAGGGATGATTGGGCGGAATCGCGAATTGATTAGCGCCCTCGTATTATGCGCTATCCAATCGGAGATAAAGTAGGAATTTAGGATGGCACATAAAAGGTAAGAGTCAATTTCGTAAGGCGTAATTTTTATGACACCTTTTAACGGAACCGCCCGGAAAGTCAGCAGGACAGCGGTGAGAGAACCGTCCCGGCATTTTATATTTTCCGGATGATGAATTTAAGTCACCGAAGTTGTTTATTTTGCATAAGCGACTTTAAGGGTAACCCCAAAGGTCTTACAATGTAAAGACTTCAGATGAATACGAACATTTTAGAGACTCGTCTTGCAGGGGCCGCTTATTTTGTACTTATAATCCTCCCTTTCTGTTAAAAATTCCCATTGTCGTATCACTTGTCTTTTTTTATAATTCAATTGTCGTTAACATAAAATAGGGAATTATAGATATTGAAAAGACAGGAGTTCGAGAACTCCTTTTCTGCGATGACAGAAGCTATATTCGTTCAGCAAAAAAAGATGACAAAAGTTCACTGGAGGTAAGACATGGTCAGAGAGATTTCGTCGTCGACCAAAACTGTCGGATTCTGGTCCGCAGTTTTAGCCACCTTGTTCAGCATCACCTATGACATTGGCCAGATAGCGGAGTGGCTGGGATGGTTGGGCTCTGGAGGAGGGTCCGAGAATTTGAGCACGCCTGTCGGACTCGTCATTCTCCTCACACCGTCTTTGTTCCTGGGTTCCTCGTTCCTTGTACTCGTTGTTAGTATCCACCAATTAACGTCGCCCGACCGGAAAGTCTGGAGCCACGCGGCCGTTGTGTTCGCCACTGCGTACGCTGTCTTGATAAGTATCAACTACTTCGTGCAGCTCACCTGGGTAGCACCCCGCCTTGCAGCCGGTCGTACGGCTGGCATGGAGCAGTTCATTTTCGTGCCATTTGATTCGTTCCTGTATGCCGTTGACATACTCGGTTATAGCTTCATGAGTGTGGCTACGCTCTTCGCCGCAATGGTGTTCACCGGCAAGGGCATCGAGCGAATTGCACGCTGGTTCTTGATAGCGAACGGGTTATTGCTTCCCTTTATTGCGCTGCAGATGTTCTGGCACTGGATGATCTGGATTGCGGCGCTGTGGGCAGTGACATTCCCGGGCTCAACGTGGTCGCTCGCTCTCCTTTTTCGGCGTGCGGCGTCAATGACAGCCGAATCCGGACGCCTGGCAAATGAGACTTGAGACATAAACAAAATAGGAGCCTTTTTCCTCTGTGAGATAGTTGAGAAGAGGGATTCGAAATCCGAGACGGATCACAAACCTCTTTGGGTCACCGTAGAGAAATTCGAGACTGGGTTAGCTCACGAAAGCAATGTATGGGCGGTTAAGCACGTTAAGAGCAAATAGTAAAAACAGAGACCCTTCTTTCCCGTACGTGCAGTTGTTCATATGATTGTCTTCCAACACCTTCCACTTGTGGTAGAACAGGCGGTTTCGACGTCAAAAAAAATCCACTTAAGTTTATTTATAGTGACATCGGGACCGCATTCAGGAAAGGCAGTATGTTTCGCCCTTTCTTCTGTACTCCCGTCTGTCCGACACTGTCATTAATGGGAGGTTGTTGTTAAACACTCCGTCCAGCAAGAATTAACTTGCGGATTATCAACAGACCGGCTATACTGACCTCCAAAAGGTAAATAACCTTTGACTGAACCTCTCTATGAATAAGAAAAGCCAAGAAATTCGAGGTATTGAATGCATCAACTCATGAGATTGATATTGTGGGGGATAGCCGCTTGCCTGGTCACAATAGCTCTTGGATGTAGCGGTGCCGATGACAGCGGGAAATCGCAGCTTGAAAAGCAGGCGCCTGCCGGTGTGACGATCGGCGTGTCACTGTTGACGCGAACCCACCCGTTCTACCAGGATCTCGAAGAGGGACTCCGGGAGGCAGCGGATTCGGCTGGTTTCCGGCTGATTATCACCGCCGGGGAGTTTGATGTTGCCAGACAGAAGGACCAGATTCAGGATTTCATCGTTCAAAAAGTCAATGCTATCATCGTATGCCCCTGTGATTCCAGGTCGATAGGGACTGCCGTTACAAGCGCAAATGAAGCCGGGATTCCGGTTTTTACGGCGGATATTGCCTGCCTGGCTCCGGATGCTAAAGTCATTTCACATATTGCATCGGATAATGTCGAAGGAGGGCGTCTGGCAGCACAAGCCTTGGCTGAGGCTATAAACGGCACCGGCAAGATAGCCATCATCGACCACCCGGAGGTGGAATCGGTTATCCAGAGAGTGAAGGGATTTGAAGAGGAGATAGCGACCTACGAAGGGATCACGGTGGTAGCCAAACTATCCGGGCACGGGGTTAAGGACCAGGCGTTCCGGACCGCCGAGGATGTGTTGCAGGTCCACCCCGATTTATCGGCCTTCTTCGGTATAAACGATGACTCCGCACTCGGCGCCCTCGCCGCCGTGGAGAAAGCGGGCAAAGTAGGCAAAGTCAAGATAATCGGGTTTGACGCCGTTCCCGAAGCAAGGAAAGCCATAGCGGAAGGCAAGATCTTTGCTGACGTTATCCAGCAACCGAAGAAAATCGGACAGAGCACCATCGAAGCTGTGAAAACGTATTTATCGGGCGGCTCACCGGCGCCCGCTATTCTTATCCCGTGCGAACTATTCTCACAGGCAAACACCGAGTGATTCCGTGATGGAGAGGTTATGAATCTCCCATCCAAAGCTAAATCCGACCCGAAGCCTTGCCTGGTGGAAATTGAGGGAATCAGCAAGTCTTTTCCGGGTGTACACGCGGTCAGGGCCGCTAATTATGGTCTACGGGAGGGGGAGATTCATGCTTTGGTCGGCGAGAACGGTGCCGGTAAAAGCACTCTGATCAAAATATTAACCGGCGTTCATCGGAGAGACCGGGGCGAGATCCGGCTTCGCGGTCGGCCGGTCTCCTTTCGGACCCCGCTGGAAGCTCAACAAGCCGGTATAGCAACTATATATCAGGAATTTACCCTGGTTCCATTTCTGTCGGTAGCGGCCAACATATTTCTGGGTCACGAGTTTACCGAAAGAGGGCTTTTAAACCATCGTCGGGAACGCCGGGAGGCGGCAGCGTTGCTTGACCGTTTGGGTGGGAATTTCGATCCTGCCGTAACCGTTTCGGAGCTGACCGTAGCTCAACAGCAGATTGTCGAAATCGCCCGTGCGATAGCGCGCCATTCGAATATTCTGGTCATGGATGAACCGACAGCGGCCCTGGCGCCGCGGGAAGTATTCAATTTGTTCGACCTGCTGCGGGAACTTGCCGGACAGGGTATGGGAATCATTTTCATCAGTCATCGTCTCGACGAAGTACTTGCAATGGCGCAACGCATCACGGTGATGCGCGACGGTGTGACCATCGCCACTCGGCCTACTGCCGACTACACACGCTTAGAATTGATAGAGCAGATGGTTGGTCGCTCTATTGAACAGGAATACTTTAAAGATAAAGTCCCCATCGGAAAAACATGTCTTGAGGTGATGAATCTTGGCGGGGGCATGGTCAGGGATGTTTCGTTTTCCGTGCGTTGCGGTGAAATATTGGGATTGGCCGGACTCATGGGGGCGGGTCGAACCGAGGCTGCACGCCTGATATTCGGAGCCGACCCGAGGAAGAGCGGCGCTATACTGTTAAACGGGCATCAGCTTGACATCTCCTCGCCGCACGATGCCATCGAGAGAGGTATCTGTCTTCTTCCTGAAGACCGCAAAGCACAGGGTCTTATTCTGAGCGCCTCGATAAAAGACAATTTCGCCCTGCCAAACCTGAAATCATGGTCGCGGCTGGGATGGATATATCAAAGGCGAGAAAAAGAGCGGTTTTCCGACCGGGTGAACGGTCTTAATATTCGGTTGGCAAGCCAAGACCAGCGGGCTGAAGAGCTGTCGGGGGGAAACCAGCAAAAATTGCTGATTGCACGCTGGTTGGAAGCGAACACAGAGGTTATTATTTTTGATGAACCGACGCGAGGTATCGATGTCGGGGCGAAGTATGAAATGTATCTCTTAATCGGCAGACTGGCTGCCCAGGGGAAAGCTATTATTGTGATTTCCTCGGAACTTCCCGAGTTACTCGGCATATGCGACCGTATCCTGGTCATGCGACGCGGTCGTATCGCCGGGGAAATTATCGATGTTGGAAGCGCCACGCCGGAGGCTATAATGACGCTGGCCGTGTGAGGATAGCTTAAAGAGTTTCTGTATGAAGGATTCGATAAAAAAAGGCTCGACCGGTTTTTTCCGGTCAACATGGTATAAGCGGTTCATCTCCGACTACGGGATGGTGATTGTACTGGCCGGCCTTTGCCTGCTGTTCTCTTTACTCACCATTACCGAGCAACATCCTACCGGTGTCGCCGCGGCTGAGGACCTTCTGAAACAAATCCGTGAGCTTGTTCCCGGCGGCGGTCCGGTTCTTGTCGTAACTTCGGGGAGCCCCGATGACAGCGAGTTTGTACGGGCGCTAAAGGAAAGTCCGCGGTTAAGCAGACTTCAGCCTCTATCGTTCATCACCGGGACGCCTTCGGATGTGCGGGCGAGGATGACCGTGCTTGATAAAGCCGGTCAGATACCGCAGTACATCATCACAACTCATGCATCTTCCGCCATGGTCGATATGATTACCTCGCAGTTGGCAGTTTTTAAGGATGTCGCCGTGCTGGCGCCGACTTCACACAAATGGCCGACCTTTCTGATGGCGGACAACATACGGAACGTCGCCAATCAGATTACCGTTATCGCCATTATAGCAATTGGTATGACCATGGTTATTATCACCGCCGGCATTGATCTCTCGGTCGGCAGTATGATTGCTCTGTCGGCAGTGGTGGTAGCCTGGCTGGTCGGACGGTTGGGCGGCGAAGAAGCCTCAAATGTGACGATGATTATAGCGGCTCTGGGCGGTATAATATTGTGCGGCGGAGTCGGTGCCTTCAGCGGCCTTATGGTAACCGCCTTTCGTATTCCGCCGTTTATCGCCACCCTCGCGATGATGCAGGTAGCGGCCGGTCTGGGATATATCATTTCGCAAGGGAGACCGATATATCAGCTGCCTGACAGCTTTGTCTGGCTGGGACGGGGTGTCGATCCGCTGCTGCACATTCCCATTGCCGTCATCCTTATGCTGGTTCTCTATGCCCTAGCCCACCTTGTCATGAGCCGTACGACGTACGGTCGGTACATATATGCCGTCGGCGGTAATCTGGAAGCGGCCCGCCTGGCGGGAATACGCGTTAAACTGGTGTTGTTCTCGGTGTACACTATTTGTGGTATGCTGGCCGGCCTTGGGGGTGTGGTAATGGCATCTCAGCTGAAAAGCGGCGCGCCGACCTATGGACTCACATACGAACTGTACGTGATTGCTGCTGTGGTTGTGGGCGGGACCAGTCTGATGGGCGGTGAGGGGCGCATTCTCGGAACCCTTATAGGTGCTTTTATTATCGCCGTCATTCAGAACGGGATGAACCTGGTAAACGTCGAAAGTTACACCCAAAAAGTGGTGCTCGGTCTGGTAATCCTCGCGGCGGTACTGGTGGACCGGCTCAAGCAAAGAAACTTCAATTTTAAAGCCTTATGGCATTATAAAAAGAAACATCATCTTAACGAGCATAACCTAACGGGTGATGAAGGAGGCAAGTAATGCGTTATTCATATATGTCAGTTGTATTGATATTTCTGTTTGCGGCATCTCTTACAGGGCAGTCTTCAGGGGATACAGCGCAAACATCGAACTCGAAACTTCTTGTGGTGGGGACGGCCCATCTGGATACCCAGTGGCGGTGGACGGTCAAAAACAGTATCGAAGAATATATCCCCGCCACCTTTAGAAGCAATTACAAACTGATGGACCTCTATCCCGATTATGTTTTCAGTTTTGAAGGTGCTTTTCACTACATGCTGATGAGGGAATACTACCCTGAAGAGTTTGAGCGCGTGAGGCCTTATATGGCCTCGGGACAATGGCGGGTAGCCGGCAGCTGGGTTAATGCGGTCGACGTTAATATCCCTTCCTTTGAGTCGTTGGTACGGCAGACTCTCTACGGTAACGGGTACTTCATAAAAGAGTTCAGCAAACAAAGCCGTGATATTTTCCTTCCCGACTGCTTCGGTTTCGGTTATGCTCTGCCGTCGATTGCCGCTCACTGCGGCCTGGAAAGCTTCTCTACCCAGAAACTGACCTGGGGCTCCTGGGTCGGCATTCCGTTTGACATCGGTATCTGGCGAGGTGTTGATGGATCGTCGCTCATCAGCGCCGTAAACCCCGGGTCTTATGGTTCGGAGATTAAGGACGATCTGAGCCGCGATACGAGCTGGCTTAATGCCGCGGTGAGGCAGGGTGAGAAGTCCGGTCTCTATGCCGCTTATAAGTATTTCGGAACCGGCGATACGGGGGGATCCCCCGACTCAGCATCAGTGGATTGGCTGAGCAGATCGATTAATAGTGACGGTCCCTTGCAGGTGGTGAGCGTCGGTACCGATGATGTCATTGACCTTGTTAAAACCGTTGACCGGGAAAAACTGCCTCTGTACGATGGTGAGTTGATTATGACCCGGCATGGTACCGGCTGTTACACCTCCCAGGCCGCCATGAAACGGTGGAACCGTAAAAACGAACTGCTGGCCGATGCCGCTGAACGCGCCGCGGTAACCGCCCACCTGCTCGGGGGCCAGTCATATCCCCGGGAAATGCTGCGCGATACCTGGATACGCTTCCTCTGGCACCAGTTTCATGACGACCTCACCGGGACCAGTATCCCCGAGGCCTATGAGTTTTCATGGAACGACGAGATACTATGCCAGAATCGATTCGCCGCCGCGCTGACCAAAGCGGTGCAAACGACTTCCGCCGTCTTCGATACCCGTGTTGAGGGCATACCCGTCATTGTATATAATCCGCTGTCCGTACCCCGTCCGGGTAATGTCGAGGTCACTCTCCATATCCCTGGCTTCAATTCTAAATATGTAAGGGGATTTGTAAATAAAAGGGAAAGTCCCTGCGATATTATAGATAAATATGATGACTCCGTTCGCATTCGATTTAACGCCTGGGGTCCACAGGTCGGCATAGCTCTATTTGATATTCGCCCATCAAATGATGCTCCCGAAGTCAAGGCCGTTCTCTCGGTATCTGAAAATCATCTGGAAAATGAACGCTATAAGGTAAGCATTAACGACAACGGTGAAGTTTACTCGATCTTTGATAAAAAAGAAAAAAGAGAATTGCTCTCGGCTCCCCTTCGATATGAAATTTTAGAAGATACCCCCCTTCGCTGGCCCGCCTGGGAAGTCGACTTCGATGATATCATGGCGGAACCGCTCGACCTGTTTGTCGGGGAACCGGAAATTAAGATTATCGAAAACGGGTTATCTTCGGTAGCGGTTAAGATTACTCAAAGAACCGAAAATTCTCTGTTCAATACGATCGTTCGGCTCTCGGCAGGTGGAACGATGGTCGAGTTCGAATCCGATATCGACTGGTATGAACGGGCCAAGCTGCTCAAATTTGCCCTCTCAACAACTACGCCGAACGACTCGGTTACTTATGACCTCGGTCTGGGGGTTATCAAACGCGGTCTGAATTTTGAGAAACGTTACGAGGTTCCCGGTCAACAGTGGGCGGACCTGACTGCACCGGACGGCAGTTATGGCGTCGCTCTCATTAATGACTGCAAATACGGCTGGGATCACCCCACACCAGAGAAATTGCGTTTAACCCTGATTCATACGCCGGGCATTGCCGAAGGCTGGGATTGGGTGGGGGATGAACGTTCGCAGGATAACGGGCACCATACAATGAAGTTCGCCGTTTACGGTCACTGGGGCAAATGGAATGAGGGTTGGGGTTCGGTTGTCTGGCAGGCAGCCAGATTCAATCAACCGTTAACCGTATTCCAAACCGCCAAACATGACGGTTTTCTCAAGAATCGGACCGAATTTTATAATCTTTTTATGACTACAATGGAAGACCCGGAGTCGGGTATTCACTCGGCAGCTAACTTTGATCCTACGGTTATGGTTACTTCGATAAAGCAGGCTGAGAACAGCGATGAAATAATTATCCGGATTTGCGATATCACCGGACAGCCGAATAATGATAAACTATTGGATTTCTTTAAAAGTTTTCCCATTATCGCCGCGCGGGAGGTAAACGGCCAGGAAGAAACCATCGGGCCGGCTGATGTTGAGGGGGGTATATTGAAGTACTCACTTGCCCCTTTCCAGCCAAAAGCATTCGCCCTGACAGTTGAAAACAATTCAAAAATAAAACTGGTGCCGCCGGCCTCGTGGCCGCTTGACCTGCCGTTCAATATCGACGGTGTCAGTATGGACGGCGACCGGTGTGACGGCGATTTCGACAGCCAAGGATATACCCTGTCCGGAGATTTGCTTCCCGACACGCTCAATTATCTGGATATTCCGTTTGTTATCGGTCCCAAAGATACCGGGGCTCTGAACGTTGTTAAATGCGAAGGTCAGCAGATAAAATTGCCTAAAGGAAAATATAATCATCTGTATCTGTTGGCTGCTTCAACCGATGGTCCCGCTTCCGTCATATTCGAAGTTGACAAAAAAGAATTTACTGTTGATTTGCAGGATTATGCCGATCCGATCGGACAGTGGTACAACCGGTTATCTGATGGTGAGCTGGTTGAGACACCGGGCCGCATCGCTCCGGCATATATCAATCGCATGCCGGTTGCCTGGTACGGGTCGCACCGTCACACTCCGGATTGCAAGAACGATATTTACCGGTTCACGTACCTGTTTATGGTTGACTTGAAGATTTCAACCGGCGCTAAAAAACTGACATTGCCTGCGAACGATCACATCAGGGTAATGGCGGCAACGCTGGTCAACGACCATTTCGATGAAACCGTGCCGGTACAACCCCTTTATGATGAAGCCAAAAACTCGCTGGTGCGCATAACAACCGATAGCGGTTCTTTTGGCGGGCGCGCGACCGTGACGCTGAGCAGTCCGATTCCGGCTTCGGCGATTTATTACACTCTTGATGGTTCCGAACCGACGGCTTCATCAGCTCTATATACCGGACCGATAATTCTCGACGCTACGACCACGGTAAACACCCGAGCCTTTAAAGAAGGATACGACAGCGAATATATAGCCGCCAGAACGGTCAATAAACTCGAATTACGGGAGGCGATTGAGGTTACTGAGCTTGCCGGTGGCTTAGTATGTAAATATTATGAAGCTGAATGGGAACGCCTGCCCGATTTTGATACGGTGGCGTTTGTCAAGACGTTTGTCACAGACACGGTTGCAATCCCGGATATCGCCCGCGAAGAGGATTATGGGTTGACTTTTGACGGCTTCGTAAAAGTGCCGATCGATGGTGTTTATGCTTTTTCGATAAATTCCGATGACGGCAGTCGCTTGTATGTTTCAGATACCCTGCTGGTTGATAACGACGGTCTGCACGGCGATTACGAAATGACCGGTGTGATAGGCCTCAAAGCCGGTTATCATCCGTTTACCGCTCTGATGTTTCAATGCAAGGGTGGAGAAGCACTCGGTGTATCGGTGGCCGGACCATCGCTCACCAAGCAGGCAATTCCTGCGACTATGCTTTATTACAGGAAATAAAAAATCACTCGGGAGTTAGCGGTACGAATTCAGTAGTCCGAAAATTGAAGTGTCCTTTCCGGACGAATCCCGGATACTCGAATATTGCTCTGTTGATTGAACATTTTTAACTGTCTCGCAAGCTCCTGTCGAGTGTCAGCCAAGCCGGGTTATGGAGTTATCTTGAACTTAAAATTGTTTTGAGGTTTTTTATAAAACAGGAGGTAGCGAAATTCGTCTAATAGTTACCGTTTTTATATTGACCCTGTTGTCAGGCGGAATTATTTTTGTATTTATCAAGGTAACTCGTTAGCATTGCTTTAAAATTGTATGAGGAAGCACCCCTACCACAAAGCTTTTGAAACAGTAAAATCTGGATATGATCGGCTGGGTAATCGCTATACCGTGGAAAGAGAGAAGGCTGATAACTGGAAAGAAGTGAATGCGTTTACCTCACTGCTTCCCGCCGAAGGAAGGGTGCTCGACGCCGGGTCCGGAACGGGGATACCGATAGCCCGGCACCTGGTGAAGGCCGGATTCGAAGTCGTCGGCATTGATTTTTCCAAGACGATGATAGCGACTGCACGCGAAAACGTCCCGGGTGCTGCTTTTCAGCAGATGAATATAACCGCTATCGATTTTCCGCCGGAATCGTTTGACGGTGTGATTTCCACCTATGCTATTATTCATGTCCCCCGGGAGTTGCACGCCGACATCTTCCAGTCATTCCATTCGATCCTGAAACCGCGGGGCGTGATGCTGGTTTCGGTGGCCAGCTGGGCATGGGAGGAATTCGCCGAGTACCTGGGCGTGGAAATGTTCTGGAGTCACTTCGATCCGGACAAAACCGAATCTATCATTACTGAGGTCGGGTTCGATATCGAGTTCGGTCGCGATGTCGAAACCGGTGGCGAGAAGCACCATTGGGTGCTTGCCCACAAACGCCGGGTTAAATAGATTGTTCTCCAGCGAGTCCCGCCAGCTC
>JAFGNW010000254.1 GCA_016926795.1 Candidatus Zixiibacteriota bacterium | reverse complement strand
GGCGCCGACAGCCAGGTCCGTTTCCACCATGAGGCGAGCCATATCATCAACCGCCCGGTAGAAATGCAAGTTCGACTTCGCTTTACAGAAGTCTTCGATTTCTTCGCGGTGGGGATTGGTCCGGCCGATTACGACGATATATTCGAATTTATCCATCCCGGCTGCCGACAAGGTCCGAAGAAACTTCATCGTTTCGTTGGTCCGGTCGGCGCCGCCGAACGAAACCAGCACTTTCCGGACGGTTCCGTCGTGGGTGGATATCTTTTTTCTCCACTTGCGAAACTCATTTCTTAAAAGAACAAAGGTCGGCCCCAAGAGCAAGCGGACCCGGTCTTCAACAAGATGGCGGTAGCGCCCTTGCATATTCTTATACAGGTTTTGATCCATAAGTATATCACAATCATGGGGGCGATTGGCCAGGTCATCGATTACCATCAGGCGACCGACCAGCGGCTGTTGCAACCGCTCCCATTCCCCGTCGAGAGCGTAATGGTCGACGATCAAAAGGTCGCAGCCCTCGTCCGCACCGGACAGAATCGCTCCGGTCTGTTCCGCGTCGGTCTCTTTGTCAACCGCTAACCACTTCTCATAACCGGATAAATCGGGATCGTGTACCGGAGTCGAATCCTTAAAAGGCAGACGATAGAGACAGTAACCGTTGCATTCTGCCTGCTGATTCATATTTCCCGGAAGGTCTCGACATATAAAAGAAACTTTCGCACCCCGTGAAGTAAGTTCCTCGGCCAGCGTAAGGCAGCGCATTAGATGCCCGGTGCCGATAGCCAGAGAAGAATCGGTTCGGATAAACACCTTCATCTCAAAAAGCCTTCTGCTTGACATGCTGATTAATTTTAATCCAGTCCGGGTGGCGAGCCAATACTTCAAGGCAATCCGCCATATGGAAAGCGGGCTTAACGGGGTACAACTCTTTGATCATTCTTCGGATCAACTCGAAGTCTTCCGGCGTATCCACAGTCCAGCGATGAGCACTGTGATCCTTATCACCGGCGATATTCTTTAAGCGGTATTTTTCGGGATGCTTGTATATATATGAAGTGACATGCTCGCGGTCGGATATTTCTGCAGCCCGGTCGTTAATCTCTTTCAATACTTCGAATGAGAACACCTCACAATCCATCCCCCGGGGAAAGGTGCGTTCCAGAGTGTTAGCCGCATAATCAATTTCCCCTCGGCCGTCGAAATAAACCTTAATTACCCGGTCGATAATCGCCGGGTCGATTAAGGGACAGTCAGCCGTTATCCTGACGATATCAGAAACCCCGAAAACGTCGGCCGTTTCCAGGTACCGCGCCAGCACATCCTCCTCTGAACCGCGGTGACAGGGCACACCCTGCTTTTCACAAAAGGCGACTATCGTCTCATCCGCTTTGTTTACGGTCGTGGCGATAATTATCTCGTCCTGTAAACAAACCCGGCGCAGACGTTCCAGTTGATAAAACAGCAACGGCCGGCCCAAAACCTCCTTTAAGACTTTACCCGGCAACCGGGTCGAATTCATGCGAGCCTGAATAATAAGCGCTGCCTTCATCACTAAGACTCCAGAATTTTCTTAAGTTCGTTCACCACCTTCCAGCAGTCGGACCGCTCCAGTTCGGGATACATCGGCAGACTGAGCGCTTTTTCATAATAACTTTCCGCTTCAGGAAAATCCCCCGGTTTGTAACCGTAACGCTGTCGATAATAAGGCTGCAGGGGAACTGGTATATAATGCACCTGCGTACCGATTCCCTCCCGTCGCAGCCGGTTCATTACTGCAGCCCGGCTCACGCCGCACTTCTCGAAATCAATCAGCACCACCTGCAGATGATAGGCGTGCAGGACGTCCGGTCTGACGACCAGAGGTCGCACCGTTCCTACGGGCAAGTTTTCTTCAATAAGCTGCCGGTAATACTCAGCCAGCTCGTTGCGTTTTTTTAAAGACAGCCCCAGTCTCTTAAGCTGACTGTCACCGAGCGCCGCCTGGATATCCGTCAGGCGGTAATTATAACCGAGCTGCTGCATTTCATAATACCAGGGATTAGTCTCGCCTTCCGGCGACAGAGCCATTTCCTCATTTACAAACGCCTCTTTTTGCAAGCCGTGGCAGCGATATCTTTCCAGCTTTGCCCGGTATTCAGGATTGGCGGTCGTCACCGCCCCGCCCTCCCCCATCGCCACGTGTTTGACGGGATGGAACGAGAAGGCGGTCATGGCGGCATGGGGACTGCCGCCGATTGAATATTCCCGACCGTCATAACGATACCGGGCACCGATCGCATGACAGGCGTCGTCCACTACCAGCGCTCCGTGAGCCTCGGCGAGAGCATATATCTCACCCAGCTCCGACGGCTGACCGGCCAGGTGCACGGGGATGATGGTTTTTATTTTTCGCCCGGTATCTCTTTTCAAAACTTTTTCCAGTTCGGCCGGGTCCATCAAACCGGTTTCGGAATCGATATCGGCAAACCGCACTTCAGCCCGACAAAACGGGCACAGTTGGCCGAGGACAGGAAAGTAATCGGCGAGGTCACCACCTCGTCGCCGGGACCGATACCCAGCGCCATCATGGCCAGATGTAGTGCGGCCGTGCCGCTGGAACAGGCAACGGCATACCCGGCTCCGACCGCTTCGCACAGATTTTTTTCGAAAGCCGGGATATCCGGCCCCTGGGTCAACCAGTCGGAACGCAATACAGCCGAAACCGCCTCGATATCGTTTTTGGTCACATCCTGGCGGCTGTAAGGTAAGAACCTGGAGGAGGGGGAGTCTAATATTTCTAAGTCAGCCGGGTCCGGTTTCTTCGCCCCCCGTGCTTTGCTAGGACTTTCGTCTGTCACGCTCGCCTACCGTCAGGACGTCTTCTTCCTCGTCCTCATGGGTCGTCTTGATTTTTAAGGAACGCTGGCCAGAGCGAGCTGACCCGGTATCTTCGATATTGAATTTCGGGTCCACGTGCTCGCGGATGAGTTGCCGCAGTTGCTCGACTGTCAGCCACTCGCTGTTCGTTTTACTGCTATAAGAAAAGCCGGGTTCGCAGCGCCGCCCGTTGAACACTTCCGTATAGCGGGTAACATCCCAGAGACGCATTGAGGGCAGTATGACAAAATAGTTATCGAACTCCAGGGTGTTCAGGGCATCGGTAGCGGTAATCATTTCCTCGTGAAGCTTCTCACCCGGACGGATTCCGACATATTTTTTCTCACAGCCGGGAGCAATCGCCTCGGCCACATCGAGAATACGATAGCTGGGGATCTTCGGCACGAAAATCTCGCCGCCCCACATATGCGCCAGGGCGAATAAAACCAGGTCAACCCCTTCCTGTAGGGTGATATTGAAGCGGGTCATCCGTTCGTCGGTTATCGGCAGTTCCCGGTTGTCTTTCTGTTTAAGGAAAAAAGGTATCACGCTGCCGCGGCTGCCCATCACGTTACCGTAACGCACAACCGAAAACTTGATGTCCCGGTTGCCCTTGAAATTGTTGGCGGATACGAACAACTTATCCGAGGTCAACTTGGTAGCGCCATATAGATTTATCGGGGCCGCCGCCTTATCGGTGCTGAGCGCGACAACTTTTTTCACTCCCTGGTCGATAGCCGCCTCGATGACGTTCTGCGCTCCGATGACGTTGGTCTTGACAGCCTCGAAGGGATTATACTCACAGGCCGGGACCTGCTTCAGAGCTGCGGCGTGAACCACGATATCGACCCGCTCCATCGCCCGGGACAGGCGCTCTTTGTCGCGGACATCACCGATGAAAAAACGAAGTTTCGGAAGTTCCGGTTCGGAAAACGACTGGCGCATCTCAAACTGTTTGAGTTCGTCACGGGAATAAATTACCAAGCGGTTGATATGCTGATACTTATCGAGTATTGTTCTTATGAAAGCTTTACCGAAAGAACCCGTTCCCCCGGTTATTAATATCGACTTTCCTGATAGCATCTATTTTCCTTCTAATCTTTTTTGTTATAATAAATTAACTTACCTCAAGAGTCAACAAAAATCCTCCGGTTGCCACTCATGAAATAGCTCTGTCACCCGTCAATTTTATAATATTTATAAATTAGTCTACTATTGGACGGTTTGCCTTATTTGACAAAATTAAATTCACTCAATTAAAAGAAAGATTTTCCGGTAAGTACAGCTGTCAAACGTTCGATTGTCTGTTTTTGTCAATGCCCCCTTATTCTTTCTCACTGGAAATTACGCGCCTTATCCGGGTATTTTGAAAGGTGAGTTGGGGTCATCTTCATGACGGATTTCATCGACCGCATCCCGGCGCTCCTCTCCCCTGTAAAGCCGGTTCGGGGCGTTAAACACCAACCTGGTATCCGGTCCCATATTTTTGTAAGCATGCACTACCCCGGGCGGAACCAGCACCGCCAGGTCCTTCTCAGCACCGGTTTCCAGTTGAAAGGTTTTACCGAATGAGGGTGATTTTTTCCGGTTATCCCAGAGAAATAAACGAAAATGAGACTCCCTGAAAAACACAAAAAAATCGGTCTGCTCCCGGTGCTCATGCGGCCCGCGCACCTGCCCCGGTTCCGTCAACGACACATAGCTCATCGCAGGATAAAGCTCCTCTTCGAGCTCATCCTGCCGGAACAATTCCATCAACCAGCCGCGCTCGTCGGTATGACGAACAAGCTCTTTTATCAAGACTCCTTCAATATCACATTTCATTCTGTCAATTCACCTGTTTGAGATAAAAACTCGAACAAAGCTGCCTTATAATCACGCATAACGTTCAGACCCGCTTTTTTCAATACAACGTTTTCCAGCGAGGAATTAGCAGGTCGGACTGCGGCGCTGCCATACTCTTCCGAACTGCAGGGGCTGATATAAACGGGCATTTTCAAATATTCAAAAATCTCCTTTGCGAAATCATACCAGGTGGTCTCGCCCTCGGCGGTGGCATGAATTATCCCTCTCAGGTTGTTTTCGATGACTACCCGGGTCTGACGGGCGACTTCCATCGTCCAGGTCGGGTTGCCCGCCTGGTCGTTGACAACCTTCACCGAGGTTACGATTTGCCCGTCATGTTTCGCGCGTATTTGCTGCCAGCCCCGGCGAATAACAGCCCGCACGAAATTCTTCCCGTAAGCTCCGTACAGCCAGGCCGTGCGAAGGACGGTAAAATTATCGAGTATCTCCGCGACTCTTTTCTCCCCTTCCAACTTGCTCCGGCCGTATTCGTTTATGGGAAAAGGCACGTCGCTTTCCATATACGGGGCGCCTTTGCGGCCGTCGAAAACATAATCGGTGGAATAATAAACCATACGGGCGCCGTGCTCTTTACAACTCTGGGCGATATGAGCCGTTCCCTCGGCGTTCACCTTCATCACCGGTTCAGTATCGGCTTCCGCGCCGTCGACATCGGTATATGCCGCCGCGTGCAATACTATATCCGGTCTAAAACTATCAAAAGTTTCGCTTACCTCCGCCGGGTCGGTTACATCCATCTCTTTGATATCCACCCCGAGAACCTCGAAATCCGTCGTAAAATATTTCACCAGGTCGCTGCCCAGCTGTCCCCGGGAACCGGTAATTAAAATCTTCACCTCAGACACCGTCGATTTCTTTTATTACACCCCTGAGATAATCTTTGTAGGAATTGTCCGCCATTGTGTCTATCAGGGTTTGCATCTGTACGCGGTCGATAAATTTCATACGGTAGGCGATTTCTTCCACGCAGGCTATCTTCTGTCCCTGGCGGTTCTCGATAGTGGCGATGAAATTCCCGGCGTCGAGAAGACTTTCAAACGTCCCCGTATCCAGCCAGGCAATTCCCCTACCGAGCTTAACGACTTCGAGCTTCCCCCCTCGTAGATAGGCGTTGTTGACGTCGGTGATTTCAAGTTCCCCCCGCTTCGAAGGTAGCAGTCCTTTAGCTATCTCGACCACTTCGGCGTCATAGATATAAAATCCTGTCACGGCGTAGTTTGAGCCGGGGAATTCGGGTTTTTCCACGATTGTCACCGGCTTATCGTCCCGGTCAAAAGTTATCACACCGTAACGCTCCGGGTTCTTGACGTAGTAGCCGAAAATAAGCGCCCCACTTTCAAATGAACGCGCTTCCCTCAGGAAATCGTAATCCCCGTAAAAGATATTGTCGCCGAGAATCAGCGCCATCGGTTCTCCGGCAATGAATTTTTCCCCGATTATGAACGCCTGGGCGATACCTTCCGGTTGCGACTGTACGGCGTATGATAATTTCAAACCGATGTGCCCCCCGTCGCCGAGAAGCTGTTCGAATTTGGGTGTGTCCTCAGGGGTGGATATTATGAGAATCTCCCGTATCCCATAGAGCATTAAAGTCGCCAGCGGATAATAAATCATCGGCTTGTCATACACCGGCAGGAGCTGCTTGGAAACCACCTGCGAGATGGGATACAGCCGGCTACCGCTGCCGCCCGCCAGAATTATTCCTTTTCTTACCGTATTACTCATTAACTTTGCCTGTCAGTGTAATTTTGTTCATAATATTTCACATACTCCCCATTTATACAATTGTCCAGCCAGGCTCGGTTGTCAAGATACCATTGTACGGTTTTTCTAAGACCTTCCTCGAACGACACCTGCGGCCGCCAGCCCAGTTCTTTAATTATCCGGGTTGAATCGATAGCGTAGCGGCGGTCATGGCCGGGACGGTCGGGTACGAACTCAATCAACGCCTCGCGCGGGCCGCCGCCGAGCATTTCATCCATTATACCACATATCAGCCGCACCAGCTCGATATTTTCAATTTCATTATGGGCGCCGATATTATAGGTTTGTCCCGGCTCTCCCTCGTGAAAAACCAGGTCCAGCGCCTCGCAATGGTCTTCAACATATAACCAGTCGCGCACGTGCTTACCGTCGCCGTAAACCGGCAATTTCTTGCCTTCGCAGGCATTTCGTATCATAAGGGGAATTAGTTTCTCAGGAAACTGGTACGGCCCGAAATTATTTGAGCAGTTGGTTATGACTGGGTGAAGGCCATAGGTATTGTGATAGGCTCGTACCAGGTGGTCGGCGGAGGCTTTCGAGGCCGAGTAGGGGGAATTGGGCCGGTAGGCGCTGTACTCGGTAAAATATCCACCCTCCCCCAGCGAGCCGTACACCTCGTCGGTGGAAATGTGCAAAAAGGTGCTCGCGTCCTTCTTAAATCGTGCGCGATATAATTCAAGCAGATTGAAAGTCCCGATTATATTGGTCTGGATAAAATCCGCCGGGCCGATAATGGAACGGTCAACATGTGACTCCGCCGCCAGATGCATAACAGAGCCGATATCATATTTCTCATAAATCGCACTGAGGGCATTGAAATCGCGAATATCGACTTTTTCGAACCGGTAGTTTTCAGCGTTTTCGATTTCTTTGAGGTTGGCGAGATTCCCGGCGTAAGTCAGCTTATCGACATTGACAAAGAAGTATTCCGGGTAGCGGGGCACCAATGTTAAAAGCAGGTTGGAACCGATAAACCCCGCCCCGCCGGTCACGACAATTCGTTTTTTGTACTTCCCAATATCCAAGATACTACCTCATGGCAACCGCGGCAGATGTGGACATCTGCCGTACACTAAATGTGTCATCCCCACGAAAGTGGGGATCCAGGCTTTTTTATTAACCTCGTTCCCACGCTCCGCGTGGGAACGCCTCTTTGACGCTCCGCGTCCATCAACCTGGATTCCCGATCAAGTCGGGAATGACATCATAAAAACTACACCAATCCTGTAGGTCGAAATGTCGCAGACTTTCGACTTCTTTCCCCCAAAATCAATTGTCAAAACTCTTCGAGATTGTGACCTACAATCTACTGTAGGTCGAAACCTTTACGGTTTCGACAATTCGAATAAAAGTGAAGTCATCCTGAGCGGATTCGAAGGATGACCACCAAAAAAACACGTAGGTCGAAACCTTTACGGTTTCGACAAAATTTTGTTCCGCCAGGTCTCTTCCACTGTAAGCGGATTTGACCTGACAGATTCTCATTGAACTATAGCCCTAAATAATAACAGCTAACCCGTTATAAGGCAAGCGGAAAGTAACGGATGAAATACAATCCTGAAAGACATACAAAAAAGCCGGCGAAGGGACTCGAACCCCCGACTGGCTGATTACAAATCAGCTACTCTACCAACTGAGTTACGCCGGCTTATTAAGCTCTGAAAAAAAGACAGAATCTTGTTAAGTTGTCAATACTTTTCTGAGTGTGCCGGGTCACAAGCCCCCGCTTTGCGGGAACTCAGGACCCGACACAACATGCTGTTAACCTCGTTCCCGCGCTCTGCGCTGGAACGTCTTCTTTGACGCTCCGCGTCCATCAACCTGGATTCCCGGTGAAGTCAAAGATGCGCCGAAGGCGTGCCGGGAATGACATCATAAAAATACATCTATTTCGTAGGTCGAAATGTCGCAGACTTTCGACTTCTTGTTTAAGAAAAACAGTTGTCAAAACTCTCCGAGATTTTGACCTACAATTTAATTTGGACCCGACCCAACAAATATCCAACATAGGTCGAAATGTCGCAGACTTTCGACTTCTTTCCCCCAAAATCAATTGTCAAAACTCTCCGAGATTTTGACCTACAATTTACTCTTAACTTAAAACCTGTAGGTCGAAACCCTTGCGGTTTCGACAATTCAACTATAAGTGAAGTCATCCTGAGCGGAGTCGAAGGATGACCACCACAACAGTTCTGTTAGGTCCTTTTCGCCGAAGGCGAATGAGACCTGACAGCCATTAAAACTATATTTTCCGCTTCCACTTCACCCCCTGCGGAGTATCCTCTAAAACAATACCCATCGCCAGGAGTTCGTCCCGGATTTTATCCGACAGGGCGTAGTCCTTGTTTTTGCGGGCCTCGTTGCGCTTCTTAATCAAAGCTTCTATCTCGGCATCCAGCGCCTTTTCTTTGATTTCGAAACCGAGCACCGTATCGAACTTGCGTATCGTCTCCAGCGCTTTATCCCGCTCCGTGGTCGACAGCTTGTCCTCGGCGCGAAGCCGGTTGATATCGCGAATAAAATCGAATATTTCCCCCAGCGCCCCGGAAATATTCAAATCATCGTCGAGATTGGTTTCAAAACCCTCAAGGACTTTTTTAATAAATCCCTCAGCCTCGCCGCTGGATTTGCCGCCCGGATAAGCCTCCAGGTTTTTTATGAAATCGTTGTACCGTTCCAGCGAACTGCGGGCGGCGTCGAGCCGCTCGAAAGTGAAATTGAGCTGCTGGCGGTAATGCGACGATATCAGCAAATACCGCACCGCCCGGCCGGGATAACCCTTGGCGACGATATCCCGCAGGGTGTAATAATTACCGAACGACTTGGCCATCCTCCGGCCCTCGACCAAAAGATACTCGCTATGAAGCCAGTAATTAACGAACTTTCCGCCGTTGGCGCCCTCGGACTGGGCGATTTCGTTCTCATGATGCGGGAACATATTGTCCACCCCGCCGCAGTGAATATCGAAATGTTTGCCGAGGTACTTGGTGGACATAGCCGAGCACTCGATATGCCAGCCGGGCCGCCCCTTGCCGAGTTCCGTTTCCCAGTAAACGTCACCGTCCTTTTCGTCCCAGGCTTTCCAGAGGGCGAAATCGGATACGCTTTCCTTTTCGTATTCATCGACCGCCACCCGCGCCCCGGCTTTCATCCCGGCCATATCGATTTTAGCCAGCTTGCCATACTCGGGGAAGGCGGCGATTTTGAAATAATAATCTCCGTCCACCTCGTAGGCAATGCCCTTATCGAGGAGAGCCTTTATCATCGCCACCATTTCATCGATATGCTCAGTTGCGGCCGGGTAAACCTCGGCCCGCTCCAACCCCAGGGTATCCATATCCTCGAAAAATATTTTCGTATACCGGTCGGTGAATTCCTTGAGCGAAATGCCCTCTTTCCGGGAGTCGCGGATGGTCTTGTCGTCCACGTCGGTGATGTTCATCACGTGAGTGATTTCATATCCCTTGTATTTCAAATACCGGCGCAGCAAATCCTCGAAAACGAACGTACGGAAATTTCCGATATGGGCAATATAATAAACCGTGGGGCCGCAGGTGTACATCCGCACTTTCCCCGGTTCGAGCGGTTTGAATTCCTCCTTGACGCCGGAAAGCGTGTTTTTAAACTGCAAAGCCATATTTCTCTAAGCCTCCGTGAAACCGGCCACGTTCTTCTTGTCCAGCTTTTTCGTCAGCTCGAAAACGAGCTTGACGGTGTTATCGTAATCGGTACGGCTCAAAATACCGTTGTGACTGTGTATATATCGTACCGGCGGGCCGATTACTATAGTCGGCACCCCGATCCGGCTGAGATGTATCGGGCCGCCGTCGGTGGCTCCGCCGGTCATCGAGGTCAGGTGAAACGGGATTTTCTTCTCCTCGGCGGTTTTGACCACCAGGTCGCGAAGTTTCAAATTGGGTATCATACGGGCGTCGTAAATCAGCACCGCCGGGCCGGAACCGATTTTTTCCACCCTGTCAAAACCGTCCGGCGGAACATCCTGGGCAATCCCGACATCGATAACGATACAAACATCCGGGTCGGCCAGGTGCGCCAGCGTCTGCGCGCCGCGCAGGCCGACCTCCTCCTGCACCGAACCGCACCCCAGAACCGTGTTGGGATGCTTGACGTTTTTCAGCTTTTTCAAAACATCGATTACGATGGCACAGGCCACCCGGTTGTCGAACGCTTTCGACAGGTACAGCTTGTTGTTGCCCATGATGGTAAACTGGCTGTCGGGAATAATCGGGTCACCGACTTTGACGCCCAGCTTTTTCTGGACGTCGAACTTCTCCTGCACCCCGACATCAATAAACATATCCTGTATATCCAGGACTTTCTTGCGCTCCTCCATCGGCAGCAGGTGCGGCGGTTTGGAACCGATTACCCCGATAAGCGGGCCTTTCGAAGTAATAATCCGCATCCTCTGGCCCAGCGCCACGTGCCCCCACCAGCCGCCCAGCGGCAGAAACTTGATATATCCTTCCTTGGTAAACTCCTTTACCATGAACCCGATTTCGTCCATGTGTCCGACCATCATCACCCGCGGTTTGTCGCCGGCTCCCTTTTTGGAACTTAAAATGGAACCCATTTTATCGAATTGTATGTCGTCGGTGTATTTTTCCAGCTCCCTTTTCATGATCCGGCGAATCTCGCCTTCGTAACCGGAGACGCCGTTAGCCTCGGTAATTTCCTTAAGTAATAATTCCGTGTTATCCAAAATGAGCTCCTCTATTTTTGAGACAATTTGATTTTTATTCGACTATTAAAATTAAACAACAAATATATAATTCTGTTTCGCTTTGTCTATTCAATTTTCGAGAATTTTTACAAGTTCTGAAAGAGTTTTTATTTTAGGTATGTTGTACGACATGTTCTCGGGATATTCTCGCCCCTCGACCATTTTCAGAACCGCCGGCATGCCGACCTCGGCCGGTCCCTGAACGTCCTCGACAAAACGGTCGCCGATAAAGAGGCATTCCGAGGGGGCGTACCCCGCCAGATTGGCCGCCTTGCGGAATATGTCGGGGTGCGGTTTGCGCAGTTTGAAACTGGAACTGAACAGGGTGAAACGCAAATAAGGTTCGATACCGAACCGGGCCAGTTCGCCGAGATGCACCCGCTCCGGGAAAACCGTATTGGATATCAAACCCATCACCGGGTATTTACTTTTCAACCTCTCCAGTGTTTCCACCGTGTCGTCATATACGAAAAGCTTTTCATCGACCGGTTCGTAATAAAAATCGAAAAACTCATCGACCAGGTCGGTATCGTATTTTAAATTCAACTTTTCAAAGAAAACCCTGGTAATTTGCGGCACATCCCATTCCCTCAGCGTTTTGGCGGCCTGTTGGCGGTACTGGCGTTTTATTTCCTCGAAAAGCCGATTGAACTCCTCCTGCTCGGGGACGATGTAATCGTTGACCATCAGGAATTTCCGGGCATTTTGCAAACAGAGCAGGTTTAGCTCGTCCCAGGGCATCGATTCGTATTCTATCAGGGTTGAACCCAGGTCAAAAATCAGGGCGCGCGGCTTTAATTTATCCATGGTGTTCCTACTTCTTCAAAGCCGATTGAAGCATCATTTCAATAAGCTGTTCAAAAGTGATGCCCTCACATTTAGCCGCCATCGGCACCAGCGAGAGACTCGTCATACCCGGCAGGGTGTTGATTTCCAGACAGTAGTATTTCCCGGATTTATCAAGAATGAAATCAATCCGGACCGCACCCGAAGCCCCGACCATGTCAAACACTTTCCGGGCGGTTTCTCTCATTTTTCGGCTCAACTCCTCATCAATCGGCGCCGGGGCGATATACTCCGATTTCCCCTTGGTGTATTTGGCTTCGTAATCGTACAGTTCGTTTTTGGGCTTTATTTCCACCACCGGAAAGGCTCGACCGTCGAGCACCGCCACCGTCAACTCCCGCCCGGCGATAAAATGCTCGACTAATATTTCTTTAGATTCCGCGGCAGCTTTCTCGAGGGCTTCCAGAAGCTCCGCTTCCTTGTTGACCTTAGATAAACCGATAGTCGAACCGCCGTCGTTGGGTTTGACAATTATCGGGAACTCAAAACGGTTGCAAATATCGTTTATCAGGACGTTGCCCACCGGGATGTCCTTGAGCCGATAAAGCTCCCAGTCCGGGGTCAGGATATCGGCCGACTCGAACAACCTTTTGGCGATAGCCTTGTTCATCGCCACCGCCGAAGTGGTCATGTTCGAACCGGTGTATTTTTTCCCGGCCAGGTCGAGCAGGTTCTGGATGGCGCCGTTCTCTCCGACCCCGCCGTGCAGACCGATAAAGACCACTTCGACCTCGCGCCATTCCTGCGATTTGAACGACAGAATAGGAATATTATCGGTCTTCTCCGGAAAGAGCACTTCCTGTTTGGCGCTCTTATCGGCTATGTATTCCATACCCTTTTTATCCAGCAGGGACTGATTAGTGGCCGGGTCAAGGGCGACAACCTCATGTCCGAGATTTTTCAAAGCTTTAAAAACGGCGGCGCCGCTGTCCAGCGAAACATTCCGTTCGCTGGAATCACCGCCGGCCAGTAAGAGCACTTTCATTTTACCCTCGTTTTCCTGAATTTTCTATACCGGTGCCAGATGTAAACAATCAGGGCCGCACCCAAAAGCGGCCAGACTACCCGGTTGTAAGTCGTGAAATAATAATCTATTACTTCCACGTTCTCGACCAGTTTGTACGCAATATACATAAGCAAACCGGCAAACACCAAGTAAGAAATCAACGAATAGACAAACATCCTGATAGATTGATAACGTCCGATCCCCGCTCCGATAGCCAGGGCCGAACGAAAACCGACCACAAAGCGCGAGAAAATAAGAATCGCCGCCCCGTACTTTTCCAATTTCGCCTCTACCCCGGCGATATCGGCCGCTGAGAAATACTTGAAATTTTTTCGGACAAAATAATCATGGCCGTACTTTCGTCCCAGGTAATAAAGCACCATCACCGAACACATCCCGCCGGAAATCACCACGAGGTATGTTACGATCGGATGAAGGCGCGCTATCGCCACCAACCCCCCGGCTGCGAAAATGAAGCTGTCCCCGGGAAAGGGCGGAAAAATGTTCTCGATAAAACAGGCCGTAAACAGCACCAGATAGACCCAGAACGGACCGTAAACAAAAAGATAATCGAGATACTGGTTTATATGTGCTATAGACTCACTCATTTCGGGTAATCAGACATACCGCCGAGGCGGCGATTCCTTCCCCCCGGCCGACAAAACCCATTTTCTCCGTGGTGGTGGCTTTGAGTCCCACGCGACCGACCTCCATCTTCAAAAGCGAGGCTATCTTTTCTTTCATTGCCGGGATAAACTCGTTCAGCCGGGGTTCTTCAGCCATTATCACACAGTCGATATTGATAACTTCAGTAAGGCCCGCCTTTACAGCCTGTTTCAGACAGTCCTGCACCAGAACGGATGAATCAATATTTCTATAACTGGCATCCGACGGCGGGTAATGCTGACCGATATCCGGCAGACCGACAGCCCCGAAAACGGCGTCGATAACCGCGTGCAGGAGAACATCCGCGTCGCTGTGACCGAGCAGACCTTTCTCATAGGGAATGTGCACCCCGCCGATTATCAGCCTGCGGCCTTCCGCCAGGCAGTGGAAATCAAAGCCGTGGCCGATACGAAGGTTACTCATGTTTCTCCCTTTCCAGAAAAGTCCGTACAATTTGCAAATCTTCCGTCCGGGTGACTTTTATATTCACCGAGCGCGGCTCAACCACCCGGACTTTAAAACCCATCATTTCCACCAGCGCGGCGTCATCGGTGACTTCATTGTCGCCGGCGTACTTTTCATAGGCGGCCTTGATTAAATCATACTGAAAAACCTGCGGCGTCTGGGCGTAATAGAGCGCGCGGCGCTCGATGGTTGAAATAACATAACCGTTTTTGACCTGCTTGATGGTGTCCGTCGCCGGCGTCGCCAGCATAGCCGCCTTTTCTTTTATAGCCAGCTCCACCACCCGGTCAATATCTTCCGAGAGTACCAGCGGTCGGGCACCATCGTGTACCGCCACTATATCGGTTGACAGGGGCAGGGCTTTCAGTCCGTTCAAAACCGATTGTGGCCGTTTTTCGCCGCCGATTACAACCTTCTCGACTTTCTTAAAATCATACGGATTGACCACTATGTTATTGGTGTACAACAGATTTTCTTCGGCTGTCACGACCACAATTTTATCGATAGTAACTGCGTTTTCGAAACGGCTTATCGTCCAGCTTAAAAGCGGCCGGCCGCACACTTCGCGAAATTGTTTGGGGACGGCTCCGCCGAACCGCTCAGCCCGACCGGCAGCGACTATCACGGCATATACTTTCATAGAATGGAATATACTCTTTTAACACGGTTCGCAAAAGGGATTTATAGAATCAGCATAGCGTCGCCGTAGCTATAAAAACGATATTTATATTTTATCGCTTCCCGATAAGCGGCCAGGATTTTTTCCCGGTCTGCAAAAGCACTTACCAGAACCAAAAGCGAGGATTTAGGCAGATGAAAATTGGTGATCAGATGTTCTACAATCTTAAATTTATAACCCGGTTTGATATACAAATCAACCATCCCCGAAAACGGCCGGATGTGACCGTCAACCATCTCAGCCGATTCCAGCGTCCGCACCGAGGTTGTCCCGACCGCGAAAATCCTCCCCCCGGCCTTTAAGGCCTTATTGATTTTAACCGCCGTATTTGAACTCAACTCGGCGTATTCCGGGTCAACAATATGCTCGTCGATATTGTCGGTTTTTATCGGTTTGAACGTACCCGGACCGACATGAAGCGTCAGTTGAACGATTTGCACCCCCCGTTTTTGAATTTCAGCCATAATCGACCGGGTGAAATGAAAACCGGCGGTCGGTGCCGCCACCGCCCCGATTTTATCCTTCGCCGCGAACAAAGTCTGGTAACGGCGGATATCCAAGGGCTGGTTGTCGCGCCGGATATAATGCGGCAGGGGTACCCGACCGAACCCGGCGATTATTCTCTCCCTGACGCTTTTCGAACTAAAACGTATCTCCCAGCTCCCCTGACCGTTATATTTGTCCAGCGACAATCGATACTTATCGAAATATATTTCCTCCCCTTCTTTGACTCTTTTCGATGGCGACACCAGTGCCTGCCAGGTTTCCGGTGATTTGTCGCTTTTTCGCACCAAAAAAACTTCTACCCTCGCCCCGGTGGCTCGTTTACCCCACAGTCGCGCCTTAAAAACCCGGGTGTTGTTGACTACCAGAACGTCTCCTTTTTTTAAATACGCGGTGATATCCCTGAAACCGGCATGCTCGATCACATCTGTTTTGCGGTCGAAAACGAGAAGCCGCGACCGGTCCCGGTTCCTGACCGGAAATTGGGCAATCAATTCCTGCGGCAGGTGATAATCGAACAGGGCAACATCCATGCGCTCTATCGTTCCCTGCCGAAAAGATTAAAGATGATGGTTAATATGATTGAAATCACAAGACAGGTGACAATTGGTACGAAAACCGTAATCCGACCGCTTTTAAAGGTTATATCTCCCGGCAATTTGCACAGAAAGGGAATCCGGTCGGCCAGAAGCAGAATCACACCGATAACGATAATCAGCGCTCCAAAAACGATTAATAACTTTCCCAACTGTGGCAGCATATTCTATATCAGGCTCATTTATTGAAAATCGTCAGGCGGTCGTACCAGATTTGCGACAGCAGTTTTTGTTCCGGGGTAAGCTCGTCCGGAACCGGTTCCTTGTTGAGCATTTTCTCCAGGGCGTCGAGCGCCGTCCGGGTATCTTCGACCGTTAAAACATAGCCGGTATCTTCCTTGAGCTTGTCCCTCAATTTGACAGTTTCGGTTATCAGCACCGCCACCGTCCCACCGGGATCGCCGGTATCTTCAAACAACTGTAAACCGAGCGATTTCATTAAAAGCTTCAACTGTTCGAGGGTCATGCCCTGACCCTTGTTTGATTCCATATCGATATCCCGTTTTATCTAATTAATGTTTACTTTCAGGAAAAATTAAAACTTACCGGTTAAAACAGGTTTTGCTGGGGCCCGTTATCCGGCAAACTCAGACCGAGATGTCTGGCCGCCTCGGGCGAGGCCACCCGGCCCCGTTTGGTGCGCTGGACAAAACCGATTTTTAAAAGATACGGCTCTACCATATCAATCAGCGTATCCGTTTCCTCGTTCAAGGTAGCACCGAGCGCCTCGATTCCCACCGGCCCGCCTTTGTAATACTCGATAATAATCTTTAGCAATTTGCGGTCGAGATTATCCAATCCGGCCGAATCCACTCCCTCGACATCAAGCGCAGTCGCCGCGATTTCGCTGTTTATCTCCCCGTTGGCCTTGACCGCGGCATAATCGCGTACCCGCCGCAACAGGCGGTTGGCGATTCGGGGGGTGCCGCGCGAACGTCCCGCTACCACCATCGCGGCCTCCCGGTCGATATCGATTTCCAGAAGCCCGGCCGACCGCCGGACGATTTCCGCCAGGTCCTCGGGCGGGTAAAAATCAATATGATAATAAAGGCCGAACCGGTCTCTCAGCGGCGCTGAAAGCATCCCCGCCCGGGTGGTCGCCCCCACCAGCGTGAAGCGCTTGAGCGGCATATTGATGACCTTGGCGAATGCTCCCTTGTCCACCACGAAATCAACCTTGAAATCCTCCATCGCCGGATAAATAAATTCCTCCACAAACGGCGACAGCCGATGGATTTCGTCGATAAACAGAATATCGCCATCGTTGAGATTGGTTAGAATCCCCATAAGGTCCCCGGCCCGCTGAAGAGCCGGTCCCGAAGTCGAGATTATTTTGGCCTTCATTTCGTTGGCGATTATGTGCGCTAGGGTCGTCTTGCCTAAACCGGGGGGCCCGTAAAGAAGGATGTGCTCGACCGCCTCGCCGCGCCCTTTTGCGGCTTCAAGTAACACTTTAAGTTTTTCCCGCAACTCATTCTGTCCAATGTATTCATTGAGTGCCTTCGGGCGCAGGGAAAACTGTACCAGGTCTTCTTCCGGGCTCAACTGACCACCGGTCACGATGCGTTCGCGGGTCATTTTATCTCAACTTTCTTCGCCTGTTCGCTTCTGAAAATAAGCGTAATCAAATCCTCTACTTTCCTGATATGCGGATTGGCCTTGATGGTATTTTTGATCATCTCTTCCGCTTCATGCTGTTTATACTGCAAATGCATCAGAATTTCCAGGGCTTCCTCGAAAATCGGTGAGACTTTTTTGTCTTTAACCGCCAGAGGCTCGTCGCTTTTCGACAGCGCGAATCGGGCGGTTTTACCATTCAATTCGGCGATAATTTTTTCCGCCAGGCGCGCGCCCACCCCCGGCAGGCGATTAAGCTTCGAGGCGTCTTTCATCTCAATCGCCGCCGCAATCTCTTTTATGGGGATAATCAGTGATTTCAAGGCTTTCTTTACCCCCATTCCGGAGACCTGGTTCAAAAGCGAAAAGAACTGCCGGTCAACCGGGTTCATAAAGCCCACCAGCCGGGGGAAATGACTCGATTTTTTATCCCCCGCTTCGATATAGTAAATCGTCTCGAACGTTATTTCCCCTCCGATACTGCCATTGCTTTTAAGTTTCTCCGCCAGGCCCGAGGGCAGCATGATTTCATAATGAAGCCCGCCTACCTCCACCAGGGCGGTTTCCTCGACGATATCAACCAGCTGTCCTTTAATGCGGTTTATCATACCTCCACTCCTTCGTTGTGCGCCAACGCCCGGCAGTGACACAGGGCGATTGCCAGGGCGTCCGATGCATCGGGCGGCTCGGGCACCTCCGGCAGCTGAAAGGTCGATTTAATCATCAACTGTACCTGGCTCTTTTTAGCCCGGCCGTTGCCCGTCAGGGATTTTTTAATGCGCGTCGAAGCGTAAGGAAAGACCTCTATCCCGGCTTCCGCCGCCTTTAAAAAGATTATCCCGCGGGCATGCCCCATAATAATCGCCGTCCGGGGATGATTATAATGCGAATACAATTCCTCCACCGCAATCGCATCCGGCCGATACTGTGAGATTATCCCCTCCAGTTCGGAGGCTATCTCTTTTAGCTGCTCAGCCATCGTTACCCGGTGCGCGGTCCTTATCACCCCCGCCTCGAGAAGCCGGGGCTCCCGACCGTCAGCTTCCAATAAGCCATAGCCGGTAATATGTAAACCGGGGTCTATTCCGAGTATTCGCATGATATTTAAATAACCTCTCTGACTTGCAATATCAATAAAAAAACAAAGAAAAGCGGGTATTATGTGACTAACAGAAGTCAATCAGCGAGTATATGCTGTCGATAACCAAATCCGGTTTGACCGCAGAATTCTCCACCAGTTCCTTCCGATATTTTCCGGTTTTGACCAGGACTCCTTTCAGCCCGACCGCCTGTGCCCCGCCGATATCAGAATCGATATCATCCCCCACCATCGCCACTCGTTCGACCGGCAGACCCAGGTCATCGAGCGCCAGTTTGAAAAACGACGGCGACGGTTTACCGATAACAGTCGCTTCCTGACCGGTGACATATTCTAACCCGGCCACAAAAGCCCCCATATCGACCTGCAAGCCCGCTTCCGTCTGCCAGTATTTCCCTTTGTGCAGGGCAATCATTTTTGAGCCGCTCATGACCATTCGAAAGACTTTGTTGATGAGTTTGTAATCCCAGTACTTGCCGACATCGCCGATTATCACAAAATCCGGCTTGGTATCGGAAACGGGGAACTCGGCAAAATCCCGAACCGGGTCCTCCGCCAAAAGCAGGTAACAGGAAGGGCGGCCCCGGGCACGAAGGTATCGCACGGTCGCTTTGAGGGCGCTGAATATTTCTTCCTCCGCGACCGGTAGACCCATACCGGTTAATTTATGGTGAAGCGTTGCCGCTGAACTAACGGTGGTATTGGTGGTAAATCGGCAGGGGATATTTCTATCTTTGAGATATTGTACGGTCTCGACCGCCCCTTCGAGTACCCGCTCCCCGACATAGACCACTCCGTCCAGGTCCAGCAGCAGGCCGGAGATTTCTGAAAGGATAGATTTCAACGGTTATTTATTCCGCGGCCAGTTTCTCCAGAACTGATTCATCGATATCGAAATTGGTGTATACCTTCTGGACGTCATCGTGCTCCTCGAGCATATCCACAATCTTGAGCATGGAGCTGGCCTCGTTTTCCTTTTCGATTTTAACCGAATTCTGCGGGACCATGGTCACTTCCGCGGAAACCATCGGGATACTCTTATTTTCCAGAGCCATGCGACAATCGTCCAGGTCGTTGGCCTCGGTTAAGATTTCAAAGGCGCCGGACGAGGTTGAGATATCGATGGCGCCCTTATCCATGCAGATTTCCATCAGGGTGTCTTCGTCAATCGCTTCGGTGTCAACGGTAATTACCCCCTTCTTGTCGAACATCCAGGCCACACAGCCGCTCGAGCCCAGATTGCCCCCGAATTTGGTAAGGATATGACGGATTTCGGATACCGTTCGGTTTCTATTGTCGGTCATAACCTCGAGGTAAATAGCCACGCCGCTCGGCCCGTAACCTTCGTAAGTAACCGATTCGTATTTCACCCCCGGCAATTCTCCGGTGCCCTTGAGAATCGCCCGCTTGATATTGTCCTGCGGCATATTAGCCGCTTTGGCTCCGGCGATAGCCGTGCGCAAACGGGGATTGCCTTCCGGATCGCCGCCTCCCTCGCGAGCCGCGATTGAAATTTCTTTAATCAGCCGGGTGAATATTTTTCCCCGCTCCTGGTCGGCTTTGCCTTTTTTACGTTTTATGGTTGCCCACTTCGAATGACCGGACATGAGCCATCCTCCTCTATTGTAAAATATTTTGTATCATCGCATGAATTTTCAATAAATATTCTATTGAAATTTAATCAATTTTTTTCAATTGGCAAGCCCGCGTTTTAGCTCCAAATTGAATTTGCGTTATTATCTTTTATACTTATATATTAAAACATGGCTACGATATTCACCCAGATCATCAACCGGGAGCGCCCGGCCAAAATATTTTATGAGGACGAACAGGTCATCGTTATCGCCGACCACCGTCCCCAGGCCCCCGTCCACCTGCTTTTAATTCCCAAAAAAGAAAGCCCCAATTTCTACGAAACCGACTGTGAAACCCTGGATTTATTGAATAAAACGGCCAAAAAGGTCGCCGAAAAACTGGGTATTTCGAACCATTTCCAGCTCCGCATCAACAACGGCCTGGGGCAGGAAATCGACCATATACACTATCATTTTCTGTCAAATCGGGGTCGGGAGAAACTGAAATTTATCGATTCCTGAGGGAACTTCCTAAGCCCTTTGAAATTATAAGATTGACAAATATTTATAATTCACTATAATAGCCGATAAATGAAGTTGTATTTTAGCTGTTAAAAACCTTTTAACCAATTTAAGGAGGTGAAATACTTGACCGGAGTTTATGTACGTGATGACGAATCCTTCGAAAAAGCTCTCCGACGTTTTAATAAATTCTGCGAAAAAGCCGGTATTCTTTCAGATTACAAGAAACATCAGCATTTTGAGAAACCATCAGAGACCAAAAAAAGGAAATTGGCAGCTGCCCGCCGCAAATCACGGCGCGCTAAGTTAATGGAAAATAACTATTAATGTCAATTCTTGAGACTATAGATAAACAGATCAAAGAGGCCCTGAAGGCCGGTGAAAAAGATAAACTTACCACCCTTCGGGGCCTTAAATCCGACCTTAAATATCGTCAAATCGAACAAAAAGACCCGCTTACCGACGCCCAGGCTATCGAAGTCCTGAGCAGTTGCGCCAAAAAAAGACGGGAATCCATTGAACAATACGAAAAAGGTGGGCGCGATGACCTGGTTCAGAAAGAAAAAGCTGAACTGGAAATCATTAATGCCTTTCTTCCCCAACAGCTTGATGAAGCCGAGCTAAGGCGGCTGATTAACGAGGCTATCGAAGAAAGCGGGGCCGATTCTCCCCAGAAAATCGGCCTGGTGATGAAAGTTCTCATGCCCAAAATCAAGGGTAAAGCCGACGGTAAATTTGTTAATAAATTAGTGTCGGAAATACTTGCCAAATAATTTTTCACCGATTAAGCTGATTTTAAATTTCTCAAGTCGAAACCCAAAGCGGTTTCGACTTTTTCTTATATGCCTGAAACCTCCTGCATTCAGCATTTGCTTGTCAACTGAGAGCTTCTCCGGGCGTTTTAGTTATCAATTTTTCTTTATATATTACTATTTTTACATTGACTTATTGCTCTCATATTCTATATTTATTTTATATCAAATCAATATCATCTCGTTTTTTCATCTTTGAGAACACTTAAGTCAACTTGCAGTCATATTGTCAATTTTTAATATGACTCACTCAGCTTGAGCGAAGTTTTTAAACTCATAACAGAAAGTCGATACAAATAGATATCATTTATCTTTTTTGTAAGAGGAGGAAAAATATGAATAAGTTCTTTTGTTCATTTTTAAAAACAGCTGTTTTTATGCTGGCTTTCTTTGTACTCCTGGGAGGCTGTTCCGATGACGACTCCTCTTTAAATTCTGATAAAGAATGGGCCTGGCGAGCCCTTGGCTCTGGATTTGACCATTGGGTTAATGCGCTCACTGTTTATAATAATAAGCTAATTGCCGGCGGTCAATTTAACTATTCCGGTGATGTGTCAATTAACAGCATTGCGTCCTGGGAAGGCTCGTCCTGGGCTACTCTGGGAACAGGCATGACTGGCGGCGAAGTCAATGCTCTCACAGTGTACAACGGTGGCCTAGTTGCCGGAGGCATTATTTTTAGTGTCGGGGGTATTACCGCAAACCATATCGCAGCCTGGAACGGCACTGCCTGGTCGGCTTTCGGAAGCGGCACGGCAGGGTTCATATCTACCGTTTTATGCGTGTGCCCGTACGGCAGCAATTTAATTGCCGGGGGATGGTTCGACCAGGCCGGGGGTATTACCGTAAACGGGTTAGCTTCCTGGAACGGTTCCTCCTGGTCAGCTCTGGGCTCAGGCATCAGTAGCCCTTATACGATATTGGCCGTAACAGAATTTGACAACAAGCTTATCGCCGGAGGATACTTCTCAACAGCCGGCGGTGTAACTGCTTTGCGTATTGCCGCTTGGAATGGCTCTGTTTGGTCTGCTCTTAATGGTGGGTTATCTGGCCATGTTGAAGCCCTGACAGTTTACGATAATAAGTTGATTGCCGCCGGAGATTTTTCAAAAGCTGGAGGCGGAAGTGTTAATGCCAACAATATCGCCGCCTGGGACGGCTCTAGCTGGTCCGCGCTGGGTTCCGGAACCAACAATGAAGTCTTAGCTTTGACGGTTTTCGATAACAAGCTGGTCGCCGCCGGTGAATTCACCTCGGCCGGAGGAATTGCCGCCAATCATATTGCCGTCTGGAACGGTACTACCTGGTCATCAATCGGCACCGGTATGGACAGTACTGTCTTAGCTCTGACCGTATATAACAATAGTTTGATAGCCGGTGGAAAATTTTCTAAAGCCGGAGGCGTAAACGCCAGCCGCATCGCGATTTGGAACCTGCAATAAATACGTGCATTGAGGTGATTTGTGACCTTACAGCCTCGAATAGCTGGGTAAACCATCGTAAGAAATTTCGACAACCTTGTTATCGGTGAGGAAGGTTCTGGCTGTCTGGATAATACGGAACTCGATTTAACCCCGGCCGCTCGATTGGAAATATGAAACAAAAATCTCCCCCCGGGTGTTATATGCCTTATAAGAAACAGATATCTTGATGCCCCGTCCCCAAGATTATACCTGACAATAGCTTAAATTTTTATTTTGACTAAAATATTAAACTTTCTATATTTTAACAAATTAACCCTTACAGGGAGATAAATATGAACTGGATAGATGGCATTCTCATAGCTCTTTTGTTGGCATCGGTAATTGTCGGTTCGAAAAAAGGTCTTATCAGGGAATTGATGGCTTTCTTCGTTTTCGCCGGGGCAATTATAATCTCGGTAAATTATATCGATAATTTCGCCGTCTGGGTTTATAATCAGTTGGGCGGTTCGCCGCTTATATCAGCCTTCCTGTCCTTCGTTATTCTGATCGCATTCTCCTATGCCCTATTCAAACTGCTGGGCATGTTATTTTATAAAATCGCCACCGTCAAGGAAACCGGCCGCCGGGACCAGATGGGCGGCGCTCTGATAGGCTTTCTGCGCGGCTGGCTGGCTATCGGCTTTCTGACCCTCATCGTTTTCCTGTTACCTATGCCCAACGCGTTTTACACCAGTTTCGAGGCCTCCTTTTTCGGCCCCACTGTCGCCAAGACCATTCCGCTTTT
>JAFGNW010000253.1 GCA_016926795.1 Candidatus Zixiibacteriota bacterium | reverse complement strand
CTTGCGGGTGGTGGAACCTTCCCGTTCCCTTTGATAAGAAAGGTTGCCTTTGAAGGACTGAATAAACGAACCGATATTATCAATTTCATAGGTGACAGCCGCCAGGTCCCGGTCCTGCGGGTCGTACACATATTCCTCGAAATCACCGCAGACATATTTATCAAATCGGGGAACGTTTTTTTGCCGGACAGCGAGGTAGTCGACGCCGACCGAAGAATTATTCGTCAGGGCGTACCTGAGCCGGGTATTGAAATTGGTCTCCTCCCAACCGGTGGGAGATTGTTTTTCAATATCGCCGCCGGCGGTGAGGTCGCCGAATTTTTTATAACTGAGCACGAACGATGACGACAGGCGTTGATAATTGCCGTTCAGTGTCAAATTTACGCTCCGACCCTCGTCGTAGCTCGAATAATGACTGGTTAACGAAGGGCTTACAACCAGCTCCGAACCGCCCATCGGCTGCAGGGCGGGGATTAAATTGACCGCCCCGCCGATAGCATCGCTGCCGTACATTACCGACGAAGGCCCGCGGAACACCTCGATCCGGTCCAGGGACTCCAAGTCCACCGTGTTCATATACTGATTGGCCCCGAAACGGAAAGTTGGTTTGCTCAACCGGATACCGTCGTACAAAAGCAGGATATAGCGGCCGATTAAGCCTCTAATAATCGGGGCGCCGTGACCGGCGGTAGTTTTCTGCACCAGCACCCCCGGTTCTTCGCGCAGAACCTCGGCGGTGGTGCTGTACGTCCGCTCATCGAACTTTGCCTCGGGAGTTATGGATATATTCGATGGCGAGGTAAACTTCACCTCGGCGAAACGGCTGGCGGTCACGGTTATTTTGTCGACCGGTATATCCACCGGCCGGAGAAAAATCTTGATATCTTCAGACTGATGCCGGTTAAACGAAACCTCGCGCCTTACGGTCTCATAACCGATCATGGATATTTTTACGGTGACGACACTGTCGGTCAGACGATTTATTTCGAACCGACCGTTGTCATCGACCACCGTACCCAGAACAGTCCCGACAATCTGGACGCTCGCACCGGAGACCGGCAGCCGGGTATAGCGGTCCAAAACTTTACCGGTCAGGTTATTTGTATTCTGGGAATAAACGTTAAAAAAGGTCAGACAGGTCAGCAAGAAGACAAGGGCAATTTTTTTCATTGAAGCTTACTCCTGCAAGATTCCATACCGTTAAACCGATGAATAATCCTATTACGGCCTACCCTCGGTCATACCCGAAATTACAATTTCTCCCGCTCGCCTCACCTTTTCTCGCCCCCGTTGTTAAGTTTCGATAAAACGAAGCTTCTTACTTTTTTTTATAAACTTACGTTTATAATATAATAAAGTTCACCGTAAAACGCAAAATAACGATTCCCTTGACGGCTCGGTCAAGACGTATAAAACCGGAACTCGTGCAATAAAACCGGGTTATAATAACCGAATATTATTTTAACAGACCGAGGCAATTTTTTTTATTTCTTATTAAAACGAAGCTTGTAAAGGAGTTACCATGTCGAGTCTGATCGAGAAAAAATGTGAACCCTGCGAGGGCGGCGTTCCCGCCCTGGCCCGGGGTGACTTCGAAAGCTACCTGGAGCAAATCGACGACTGGACCGTTATCGACGAGAAACAGATAGAAAAAGAGTTTTCATTCAAGAATTTCGCGGAGGCCCTGAAATTCGTCAACGTCGTGGGCGAGATTGCCGAGGATGAAAACCACCACCCCGATATCCTGCTCCACAGCTGGAATAAAGTCACCATAAAGCTGTGGACGCACGCTATCTGCGGTCTGTCCCTCAACGACTTTATCGTGGCCGCCAAGATAGACCATATAACCTTTTAAATTTTCATAAACAAGCTATAAAAAAACGACCGTCCCGAAACAGTCGTTTTTTTTAATCTTTTTATATATCATTGGTTGCCGGTAACATTCCCCAGATTTATATCCTCGACCAGCACCGAAGCCGGTCTCTCGAGGGCATAAGCCACGGCCTCGGCGACCTCGGCGGGCGGCAGCATTTTATCTCGTTTCCAGTTTCCTTCGATATTGTCCCACATACCGCTGGCGGTAGCGGCCGGATAGATATTGATAACCCTTATCCCCCGGGGTCGCAGCTCCTCGCGCAGGCACCGCGATAACCCCTCCAGGGCGAACTTGCTCATGCAGTAACTGCTCCAGTTGGGGAAAACGGTCCGGGCGGCCACGGACAGGATATTGACAATCGAGGCGCCGCGCGGCAATCGGTCCAGCAGCCTTTGAATCAGCACAAAAGGAGCGGTTATATTAACCGCCAGGGTTTTCTGCCAGTGCTCAAGCGTGATTTTCTCGAACGGCTCGACAAAAGCCACCCCGGCGTTGTTGACCAGAACGTCGAGTTTATCGGACCCTGCCCGGTCGGCCAGTTTCTCTACACCTTCCACAGAACTGATATCCGCTGCGACAGCGACCGCCCGGGCACCCTTTTCGCTCACCTTCCGACAGCTCTCATCCAGAGCTTCTTTATCGCGGCCGTGCAGAAGTAAAGTCCGGTCGGGTCGGGCCAGCCTTATTGCGATAGCCCGGCCTATCCCCCGGCTGGCGCCGGTTATCAAATATCTGTCCATTATTTTATCCTCGTCATTCGTTAACTTACTTTTTCTTCGACTTCGCGGCGCAGGGTAAAACGATTGTTGGGTGTCTCCCACAACCGCAGGCGATAGAGCGGATGCTGCAAGGTTTGCTCCAGGCGCGGCCAGAGCGTCCGGACGATGTTTTCCCCGGTGCTGGGTTTATTTTTGAAATCATCGGAGTCAAGGTCAAGGTGCTTCATATGCCAGGGTTCCAGGGCTTCCTCGAGACCGTCGCGAAAATCATCCAGCCCGTAAAAAATTCCCCGGCGTTCGTCAAGCGTTCCCTCGATAGCAGCCTCGACTTCATACAGGTGCCCGTGCCCCGCCGGGTTGTTGCACTTGCCGTACAACTCGCAGTTGCTCTCATCGTCCAGAACAGGGCTGTGCAGGCGGTGAGCCGCCCGGAAACCGGTCTTGACACCCATCAGCGACCGGCCGCCTTTGAGATACTCGGCGTAGAAATAGGGATTTTCCCACAGCCGCACCCGCGCCAGCGGCAGTGAGATGCGCAGCTGGTGAAAAAGAAAACGGGCCAGGTACTCGGTGGTCATGGGTTGATCCCGAAGCTCCGGCACCTCCAGATTGAGATTCTTATGGTCCAGGCGAGTGTGCAATATTTCCATCACCCGGCGACAATCGTTTTCTTTGACGATCATACCCGTGTTGACGTCCGGCTCGCCCTGAAGCGTCACCCTTAAACGGTAAAAATGGCCATGGCCGGTTTTCGACGAGGCTACCCCGAAAATAATCTCGTTCTCTTCATCGGATAAATGCGGTGAGCAGGTCCGGCGGGCGGCAGAAAACTCCAGCCGGTAATCCCTTTCGACCCGACCGCCGGCATAACAAGTGGCGGCGTCGAACGGTGAGGTCGCCACATGGCAGACCGCCAGCCGGGCGCTTTCCCCGTCGAACAACGGCGCGGTATCAAGAAAAAGCTGCCGGGCGATATTTTCCGGGGTGGGGACTATTTTATCGAACGGCGCCGTGTCGCGGTTGAGATATTTATGGTCATACCGCTCGGCCAGGAGCCGGTTCACCCGCTCTTTGATAATCGAGACGTTGATGAGCATGCCGGTCTTTTCATCGACCGGGCCGTCAAAGACAAAATAAGCCGTAGGGTTGCCGCCGTAGCCGTGTTCGGAGCCCATTTGCCGCCCGAACGCCTCGCGGTTTTCCGCCACCGACCAGTCCTCCCGATAATAACGAAAAGACAGCGACATCTCGAAGCGCTTGCTTATAACCAGATACATGACAGTTCTTTTATCCCTTACCTGTGACAGATCAGCGACATGAATTCCGAACGGGTTTCCGGGTCATCGTGCATTTCCCCCAGCACGCACGAGGTCGTCATGACGGAATTCTGTTTCTCCACCCCGCGCATCATCATGCACAAATGCTGCGCCTCGATAACACAGGCCACCCCGAGAGCGTTGGTGTGTTCCTGGATGGTGACGGCTATCTGCCGGGTGAGGTTCTCCTGGATCTGCAGCCGGCGGGCGAAAGCGTCCACCACCCGCGGAATCTTGGAAAGGCCTATCACCTTGCCGTTGGGAATATATCCGACATGGCACTTGCCGATAAACGGCAGCAGGTGATGTTCGCACATCGAATACAGCTCGATATTCTTGACTATCACCATTTCCTTGGTGTCGCTTTCAAAAAGGGCGTTGTTGATAAGCTTCGGGATATCTTCCTGATAACCCTTCATCAGGAATTGGAAGGCTTTGGCAGCCCGATAGGGCGTGCGCGCCAGCCCTTCCCGGTCGGGATTTTCACCCACCATCTCTATTAAATGCCGGTATAACTGTTCCATCTGCTGCATAGTAACTCCTTATTAAAACCGCGAAATTATTGCCATTGATACTTATTGAATAATACGTAAGTTAAGTCATATCCGGTAACGCGGCAAACTATTTATTTTTTACTGCACCGACCGTTACCCTAAAAAAACCGCCAAGGTGCCGCGGCGGGGTCATTTTATTAGAAAACGATGGTTTTAGCCGAAAGTCGCCAGCAGCACCCCGGCGGCTACCGCCGAGCCGATAACGCCAGCCACGTTGGGCGCCATAGCGTGCATAATCAAAAAGTTGGTTGGGTCTTCTTTGGCGCCCATCATCTGGCAAACCCGGGCCGAGTCGGGCACGGCCGACACCCCGGCGGCGCCGATAATGGGATTGATTTTTTTCTTATACACCAGGTTCATTAACTTGGCGAAAACAACCCCCGAGGCCGTAGCGATACAGAAAGAGCTGGCACCGAGAATGAAAATCTTAATCGAGTCGGGTGTGAGAAAGCGGCTGGCGTCGGTCGAACAACCAACCGTTAAACCCAGTAAAATGGTGATGATGTCGATAAAAGCGGTTCGGGCGGTGTTGGCCAGACGTTCGGTGACACCGCACTCCTTGAGCAAATTGCCGAAAAAGAGGAAACCGAGCAGGTTGATGGAGCCGGGGGCGATAAAGCTGGTGATGACGAAAGCGACTATCGGGAAAAGGATGCGCAGGCGCTTGCTGACCGGTTTGGCGGGTTTCATATGAATCAGGCGCTCTTTTTTGGTGGTCAGAAGTTTAATAATGGGCGGTTGAATGACCGGCACCAGAGCCATGTAAGAATAGGCGGACACGGCAATCGCACCCAGCAGTTGCGGGGCCAGTTTTGAGGACAAAAAGATAGCCGTCGGGCCGTCGGCGCCACCGATAATGCCGATAGCGGCAGCGTCTTTATAGACGAAACCCATCAGGATGGCACCGAAAAAGGTGATGAAAATCCCCGCCTGAGCGGCTGCCCCCAGAAGAATCAGCCGGGGGTAAGCCAGCATGCAGGAAAAGTCGGTCATCGCCCCCAGACCCAGGAAAATCAGCGGCGGGTACCACCCCTGAGTTACACCCTTATAGAGAATAGAAAGGACGCTGTTCTCCTCATAGATGCCGATATTCATGCCGGCGGCGAAGGGGATATTGCCGATCAGAATGCCGAAACCGATCGGCACCAGCAGCAGGGGTTCATAGTCCTTAGCCACTCCCAGATAGATGAAGATACAGCCGACTATGAGCATGCTCAGGTTGCCGAAGGTAAAATTGGCGAAGGCTCCGGTCTGCAGAAAATTCAAAAATATTTCCATTGGTCACTCCCTGGTAGCAGACTATTCGTACTCGACCAGAATCTGGCTTTCGCGAACGGTATCACCGACGGCAATCGGGATTGATTTGACCTTTCCCCCGGTCGGGGCGGCAATGGAAGTTTTCATTTTCATAGCTTCGATGACCAAAAGCACCTGCCCCTTGGTTATGTTGTCGCCGGGTTTGCACTTGATTTCTACCACCGTGCCGGCGATGGGCGAGGTAACCGAGCCGCCGTTTTCACCGTCCGCCGAAGTGGGACCGGTCGAGGCGGCTGCCGGTGGAACCGAGGGAGTGCCGGCGGAATTCTGCGGTTTTGCTTTCGGTCGAGCCGCGGGCGCCACCGCCGGGAATCCTTCCCCGGCGTCCAGCACCTCAACATCTACTTCGTAGGCCACACCGTGAACCGTTATCTTGAGTTTCATTATATTTCTCCTAAAAATTCAAACATCGTATTTTCATTGTTGTCACTCTAACGACCCCGCCGCGAGATATGCGAGCCGTGCAGGACAGCCCGTCCCTGCGCCGACCAGGGACTGGATTTGGCATCCCGGGGCAACAGTTTTCGTACCCTCCGAATATAAAAGCGCCCCTGTATCAGGGTCGCTACGGCGGCAGAGATGAGAACGAGGGTCGTGTTATCGATAGTCGGCTCTTTCAAGGTCGCCGCTTCCTCCCGGGCTTTCTCGTGCGCCTGCCAGCGGTCATCCATCTTCCTGACGAGAGAAACGACAAAGGATATAAGAGCCAGGGCGCCGAAGACAATCGTAATCCCTATTAAGCCGAATTTGAGGGCAAACGTAAAATATTCCGACATCATGCTCTCACTGTCCTTATAGCGGAATCAAACCGTGTTTTTTCTGCGGCCTGAGTTCCCGTTTGGCGCGCAGTACTTCCAGGGCCGCCGCCAGGTAGGCGCGGGTGTCGGCCGGCTCGATTATGTCATCAACCATGCCGTGCGAGGCTGCAAAATAGGGATTGGCAAAAGTATCTTTGTATTCATCGAGCCGCCGCGTCCGCTCCGCGTCGGCATCCCCGGCCTCGCTGATTTCCTTGCGGTAGAGTACGTTCACCGCTCCCTCGGCGCCCATCACGGCAATTTCGGCCGAGGGCCAGGCGCACAGGGTGTCGGCCCCCATGCTCTTGTCGCACATGGCCAGAAACGCCCCACCGTACGCTTTACGCACCACCACCGTCAGTTTCGGCACGGTAGCCGAGGCATAAGCAAACAGCATCTTGGCGCCGTGACGGATAATCCCGCCGTACTCCTGCTTGACGCCGGGCATGAAACCCGGTACGTCCACGAAAGTGACCACCGGGATATTGAAAGCGTTACAGAAACGAATAAAACGCGAAGCCTTATCGGAGGAATCGATATCCAGAACCCCGGCCTTGTGCAACGGCTGGTTGGCGATGACGCCGATCGTCCGGCCGGTCAGGCGGCCGAAGCCGACGATTATATTCGGAGCGAAATGTTCCTGAATCTCCAGAAAGTCCCGCTGGTCCACCACACCGCTGATGACCTCGTGTATATCGTAGGGTTCGCGGGAATCTTCCGGGACAATCCCGTTCATCGTCTCGTTGGGCAGAATCTCATCATCGTGCATCTCCGGGTAATAAGGCGGGTCTTCGGTGTTGTTGCTGGGCAGAAATGACAGGAGTCGTTTGGTGATGTTGATAGCGTCCTCGTCGTTCTCGGCGATAAAATGCACTACCCCGGAATAATGGGCATGGCTTTCCACACCGCCGAGCTGTTCGGCGGAAATATCCTCTCCAGTCACCTGCTTGATGACCAGCGGCCCGGTGATATAAAGTTGCCCCTCGTGCCGTACCTGAACAATGAAATCGGTCAAAGCCGGACTGTAAGCCGCGCCGCCGGCGCAGGGTCCGGCAATTATGCTTATCTGCGGCACTACCCCGGAAAGTAATACGTTACGGTAAAAAATGTGCCCGTACCCGGTCAGGGAATCGACTCCTTCCTGAATACGCGCCCCGCCGCTGTCGTTAATCATCACGAACGGGTCGCCGGTCTTGAGGGCGGCGTTCATGACCTCGGCGATTTTCTGCGCCGTCGCCTCGCCGACCGAACCGCCGGCCACCGTGAAATCCTGGCTGGCGGCGTATACCGGCCGACCGTCCACGATGCCGTGCCCCGTTACCACCCCCTCGCCGGGAAAATCCTTACCCTGTATCCCGAAATGGGTACAGCGGTTCTTGATGAAAAGCTGCGTCTCCCGAAAACTGTTTTCCTCGAAGAGAAGGTCCAGCCTCTCGCGGGCGGTCAGCTTACCCAGCTTGTGCTGTTTCTCAATCGCTTTGTCACCCCCGCCCTTGAGCAGCTTCTCTCTCTTTTTCAATAATAGTTCTATTTTGGAATCAGCCATATTCAACACATCCTGATATAAAAAAGCTAAACCTTAAAATAATTCTATAGTTACATACATATTTTCGGATTATTAATATCTGGTTTGACTCTTAACGTTATCCCATATTATTATCGGTCCAGCGTTCGATTAAAAAATTTTTGAAAGTATTCAGCAAATCATGGGCAGCCTGGACGGCGGGAAGTTTTCCCTCCATGACTTCACGCTCGATATCGGGCAGCATTTTCTCGATAATCTCCGCCCGGTAAAAGTTATCCCGCAGGCGTTCATCGACCAGGCTGTGAAGCCAGTCGCGGGTCTGTTCGCGGCGGCGTTTATCGAACTCGCCGCTGGATTTCGTCAGTTCGCGGAAATTTTCAATCACGGTCCAGATCTCGCCGATACCTTTCCCCTCCAGAGCGGAGGTCGTCCGGGCGCAGGTCGCCCAGCCGCGCGTCACCGGCTGCAGGTAATGCAGTGCCCGCTCGTATTCTTCGCGGGCGATTTCGGCCGCGACCGCGTTTTTACCGTCGGCCTTGTTGATTATAATCATGTCGGCCATCTCGAACACACCCTTTTTGATACGCTGCAGTTCATCCCCCGCCCCGGTAATAAGCACCAGCAGGAAAAAATCGACCATCGAACGCACCGTCACTTCGCTCTGACCGACCCCGACCGTTTCCACCAGCAGGACATCGAACCCGGCTGCCTCGAATACCAGCATCGCCTCGCGGGTTTTGCGCGCTACCCCGCCCAGTGTGCCGCCGCTGGGGCTGGGTCGGATGAAGGCTTCCGGGGCTTGCGACAGGCGCTCCATGCGGGTTTTGTCGCCCAGAATGCTGCCCTTGGTCAGGCTGCTCGACGGGTCCACCGCCATCACCGCCACCTTATGTTTTCTTTCGATAAGATAAATGCCGAAAACCTCGATCAGGGTGCTCTTGCCCGCCCCGGGGACACCGGTTATGCCGATACGAACGGATTTACCGGTGTGAGGCATGACCGCCTTGAGAACTTCCTGGGCCTGGTCCTGATGATTAGGGGCGTTGGACTCGATAAGCGTTATCGCCCGTCCCAGCATCACCCGGTCGCCGCTTAAAATACCCTTGACATATTCCTCGGTAGTGTACTGGCGCGGTTCAGTTTTGTTCCGGGAGGGCGCCTCCGCTTTCCTGCCGGGCAGGCCGTCATGACCGCCCTCGACTCCTTTCACGACGTTCAGGGCCGATGGTCTTTTCTCAACCGGTTTTTTTTTGCGGCTGTCATCGTTCATTATAAAAAGTTCCCGCAGGTTAACTATAAATAACTCACATCAATTTGTTCATGATTTTTTTGGCGGCCACCGGGATAACCGTGCCGGGACCGAAAATCGCGCAGGCACCCTGCTCGTACAGGAAATCGTAATCCTGCGCCGGTATCACCCCGCCGACCACAATCAGGATATCCTCCCGCCCCAGCTTCCTGAGTTCCTCCACCAGTTGGGGCAAGAGAGTTTTGTGACCGGCGGCCAGAGAGCTCATGCCGACCACGTGCACATCGTTTTCCACCGCCTGACG
>JAFGNW010000252.1 GCA_016926795.1 Candidatus Zixiibacteriota bacterium | reverse complement strand
TCGAAGGCGGCGGGATTGAATGCGAGCTTTGTCCCCGGCACTGCTTTATTACCGACCTCGAGCGCGGGTATTGCGGGGTGCGGGAAAACCGTAAAGATACCTATTACACGCTCGTGTACGGTCTGCCCTGTTCGGTCAATATCGACCCTATCGAGAAAAAACCGCTCTTTCATTTTTATCCCGGGACCGAAGCCTTCTCGCTGGCCACCGCCGGCTGTAACGTCAACTGCAAGTTCTGCCAGAACTGGGAAATTTCTCAGACCCGGCCCGAGCAAACCAAAAATATCGAACTGCCGCCCGAGGCGGTGGTGGATATTTGCCGGGAACGAAAAGTACCGTCCATCGCCTATACTTATTCTGAACCTATAATTTTTTACGAGTACATGTACGATATTGCCGAACTGGGACATAAAGCCTCGATTAAGTCGGTCATGATAACCGGCGGTTATATCGAGAAGGAACCGCTGAAAGATTTATTGACGCAGCTGGACGCCGTCAAGGTCGATTTGAAGGCGATGCGCGATGACTATTATAAAAAAATCGTGCACGGCGAACTCAAACCGGTGCTCGACGCCCTGGTGCAAATTAAAAACTCCGGTGTCTGGCTGGAAATCGTGTACCTGGTGGTGCCGACCTTAAACGATACCGATAGTGAGTTTCTCGATTTGGCTCGCTGGATAAAAACCAACCTGGGAGCAGATACGCCGGTTCATTTTTCCCGTTTTTATCCGCAGTATCTGCTCAAGAACCTCCCGCCTACTCCGACTCAGACCCTGGAGCGGGCTTACCAGATTAGCCGGGCAGAAGGTTTGCAATTTGTTTACCTGGGCAACCTTCCCGGGCACCCGGCGGAATCGACATATTGCCCGGATTGCGGTGAACTGCTTATCGAGCGGCGCGGGTATCGTATCAATAAATATAATCTCGACGGCAATCGTTGCCGTAAATGCAGCCGGGAAATCCCCGGACTCTTTTAAATGAACCGTAAAGCCTTTTTTCTCGGATTTTTTTCCACCGGCGGCCAGGTGCTGCTGCTGCGCGAGCTGGTCTCCTCGTTCAACGGCGACGAACTCTTTATCGGTACGGCTTTATTCGGCTGGCTCCTCACGGTCGCCCTGGGCGCTTTCTGGGGCGGTCGGACGCTTTTTAAAATCCGTTCCTCGGCGCTGTTTATTGTCGGGACGGTTTTTTTCTGGGTCGATATCATATTAACCCGCCTCTCTCCGATGCTCCTGGGCAAAATTCCCGGCGAGATATTCCCCTTCACGACCGCTGCGCTATTGTCCATAATTTTAATGGCTCCGGCAGGTATCATATCCGGCTGGTTGTTCGCCGCCCTCAGCCGGGAAAGCAAGGCGGAAACCGTTGTCTCCATCGTCACCGTTTACCTTTACGAAGGCGTGGGGGCTTTTATCGGCGGACTGGTTTTATCGATGTTCGTGGGAGTGGTCTTTTCCACCCTGGCGATGGCTTTACTTGTCGGCCTTGTAATCCTGGCTAATACCGTATATTTCATATTACCGTCGCCTAAAAAAAAGACTCACAGCGTCCTGACTGTGACTCTGATACTGCTTGCGATGGTTATCGTGAAAAATTTCAGCGAACCGCTGGAACAATATTTTGACGCCCTTAAATACCGGTCCCACACGGTTGAGAAAGCCTTCGACACACCTTACAGCCATCAGGCGCTTTTATACGGTGACAGTACTTTCACGCTTCTGACGGATAACACTATCGAGGCGGTATATCCCGATTTGATGCTTACCGAAAATCAGCTTATTCCGGCGCTTTTATATCGTCCGGATGCTGAATCGGTCCTCCTGATCGGGCGGGCCGAATTTGGTTTATCGCGACTGGCCGGACAATTTCCCGAACTCGAATTAACCGCCCTCGACCCGCGCCGGTCGCTTGCGGCTGTTCTGGATGAGATAATCCCCGACTCCACCCCTGTTTCCAGAATCGCTCGCGACCCGGTTTCATATCTCACGGAGAACATCGATAGTTCGCGATACGACATCATTATTTTAAACATCGGCCAGCCGAACAATCATAAAAATAATGTCTTTTACACCCGAGAATTTTTCCAGCGGCTTAAAAAACGGTTGACTACCGACGGGTTGCTTTTTATCCCGACCGGGTATGATACCGACCGCTATATATCCGATGAAAAAGCCGCCGTTCTGGCGATAATTTACAACACCCTGTCAACAGTGTTTGAAAGTATTGCTCTCTGGCCCGGCGATATGACCCTTTTTCTGGCCGGTGATAATCTAAACTCGGATTTGCCGCCGGAAAGTATATTTGCACGAATCGAGAGTATGAGCTATCAGCCCGCTTATATTAATGACTATTATCTCGTCGACCGCCTCAGCGAATTCAAAAGCGACCGTCTAATACAATCACTGGGCATAAATTCTTTGATTAACGTTTTGCACCAACCGCTCCTGCCGCATTATCAAGCCGTCTATCAGGCCAATATATCCGGTTCTGACAGCAAAATCGTCAAAAACATAATATCCCGACCCGACTGGCTGCCACTCCTGGCGTTTTCAATTGTTTTGTTTTTCTTTTTCACG
>JAFGNW010000036.1 GCA_016926795.1 Candidatus Zixiibacteriota bacterium | reverse complement strand
GAAGGTTTCATAGTCCTTTTCCGGGATGGAACCGCCGAAACTTTTCTCAACATCCTCCCGAAAAACAAACTTGGCTTTCAGCATTTCACAGGGGTATTCGTTGCAGTAAGCGCAGTTTTTCAACCCTTTTTCGATGACACAGGCACGGATCTTACAGTCGGGGTCGAGTTTCTGTATCCCGTCACCGTCTTTGGCCAGGCAACCGTCGCAATAGCATTGCTCGATCGGCAGGTAATAATCGTAATAAATCCGCAAGCCGTCGCTGAACCGTATCTGGTCATCGCTGCCCTTGTTATTTTCGCGATAAGCCAGACAGAGATTGCACCGGTAGCCGCAGGGGGCAATTTTATCCTTCATCACCACCTCAAATTTTAACTAAAAAATACGAAATTAGCCGCCGGACATAACCTACCGAGGCTTCGGGCGCCGCCAATTTATATTTGACTTACTCAAAAATGCTGAATCTCAGTTAATTCAAAATAGCCATTGTTGAAAAATTGTGCAATAAAAAAAGAGCAGGGCTTTTTAGCCAGCCCTGCCCCCGGTTAACCAACCATTATAAGCAGGCATAATGGTTTTACGTGTGTATCAGGAATTCTGATCGTCCTTGTTTTTGAAGCGGTCCATCATTTTTTTCTTCTTCAATCCCTGTAACCTGGCTCTGGCCATGGTTTCACGCAAAGGCGCATTCGGCCTTAAAGGAAATTCACACAGCTTCTGTAACGCCATCACCCGGTTTCTCTCTACCTCGCGAACTTTGAAGGCCAGGATATTCATCTCCAGTTGCGGCAGCCCCTCGGGGTCCTCGGGAAGGAAAAGCTTCCACAGCGACCGGGGAATCCCCTGCAGCATAACCCTGACATTGTAAAACGAGCTCAGTTTTTCGTCGATGTTGTACTTCATGTTTATCACCACCAATCGGGTTGGCCGGTATCCTACCAGCACCGGCGTTAAAATAGTACCAAAAAAGTCCTTTTTCTTTTAATTTTATAACAAACACACGGCTCAAATTGTTCCAAACTGTACACTTTCGAAATCGCCGCCTATCAATCAACTTAAGCATATAAAACAAAAAACCTTCCCATATACCTCTTGACAAGCCGGTTTCGGCTGTTATCTTAATATAAAGACGATTTAAACCTGCCGATATCTATTCTAATTATACTCGCATTCCGGCAGGACAATACATCTCGAAGCTGCATAAAAAAAACCTAAGCTTTACTTTTATGATACGAGGGGCAAAATGACAAGAAAGCTGTGGTGGCTTAGTGTAATTTTCATATTCCGTTTACCGGTCGGAGCTCAGGACCTTGACACCGCCTGGGTAAGGTTTTATAACGGCTTTGAAAACCGCGAAGATGTCGCCACCGCCCTGGCAGTCGACGGGGACGGCAATGTTTACGTCACCGGCAGCACTGAAGACAGCAATAATAAAGAGAATTACCTCACAATAAAGTATTCCCGAGAGGGCAATATCGAATGGGCGAGCGAATATGACGGTCCCGAATACGGGGTCGATTTCCCGGTGGCTATCGCCGTCAGTGATTCCGGTTTCGTTTACGTGACCGGGTCCAGTTACAGCGGCCCGGATAACTATGATATTGTCACCATTAAGTATCATTCCGATGGTGACACCGCCTGGGTCAGAAGGTACGCCTACCCCGGCAACAGCAACGACTGGGCGCGAGCTTTGGTAGTAGATAAGGACGGCTTCGTTTATTTGACCGGTTCAATTAAATCTGGGAAAATTCTGTTAACTATAAAATATGAACCCGACGGCGACACGGCTTGGACGAGGACTTATTACAATTCCCCGCTGGGAAACAATATCGGCTATGATATCGCAACCGATAATGACGGCCATATTTTTGTCACCGGCTGCCGGGCCAACAGCTATACGGATATCGATATCGTCACTTTAAAATACACCACATCGGGCTGCCTTCTCTGGACCAAGGCTTATAACGGACCGGGGAATTATTATGACTGGGCGGAGGCCATCGCGGTCGACGATGACGGCTACGTTTATGTTACGGGGGCGAGTGAGGGTGATGAGACCAACATGGATTACGTAACGATTAAATATGCCCCTGACGGCGACAGTGAATGGGTGCGAAGATACTCCGGTGGCGGCGAGGATTCACCCGATAAATCATGCGCACTGGCTCTTGATGACGAGGGTAATGTTTTTATCACCGGCTACAGCCGGGGCAATATGACCGGGTTCGATTATCTGACCATCAAATACAATGCTGTCGGCGACACCGCCTGGACCCGCCGTTACAACGGGCCGGACAATTTGACTGACTGGCCCTGTGATATTGATGTTGACCGGTACGGCAATGTTGTCGTCGCCGGTGAATCTTACTCACAGTTGTCTGACGCCGACTTTATGCTCATTATGTACGATACCGAAGGAACCCTGCGCTGGCTGGAGAAATTCAACGGCCCGGGCAACGGCGAGGATGACCTGGCGGCGCTAGCTCTTGACAATGACGGCAATATATATGTCACCGGCCTGAGCGACGGCGTCGGCTCCGACTGTGATTTCGCCACCATCAAGTACTCCCCGGTTCTTACCGATGTCGATGAGTTAATCTCGGATATCCTGCCCGAGGAATACACTCTCAACCAGAACTATCCCAACCCTTTCAACCCGGCCACCAATATCGAGTACACCGTTGCCTCTCGTTCTTATATAAATCTCGCGGTTTATAACATCCTGGGACAGGAAATCAAGATCCTCGTTGACGGGATACGGTCAATCGGCACATACCGCGCGGTCTGGGACGGTACAGACCAGAACGGAAGACTGGTAGCCACCGGTATTTATTTCTACCGTCTGCAAACCGGTACGACAGTTAAATCGAAAAAAATGCTTCTTTTACGATAAATTTATTTATGCTGATAAAAAAAGGCGGGAACATCCTGTTCCTGCCTTATTTTTTTTAATCAGTTAATTTCCACTATGCCCTCATCGGCTGTCTCCGCCAGTAGGTCAGTGTCCTCCAGAGCCACTCGACCGGACCAAACCTGAAATATTTGAGCCAGACCGGACTGAGATACAGCTGCACCAGCCACATCGCGAATACCAGAAACAGCAGGTAAAAACGGTCGATGCGATTGAACAGGCCCAGACCGTAACCGTAAAAAACCGTGGTGAACACGATCGAATGGAAAAGGTAATTGGTCAGGGCCATCCTTCCTACCGCCGCCAGACCTCTTTTCAGTTTCTCTAACAAATTGGATTTACAGACCAGCATCACCAGCCCGATATGCCCCATAGCGACCAGGACGCTGCCGACATAGTTCCAGTGCCGATCGCTCAGGAAACTATCGATAAGATCAAAATTGTGAGCAATAATTATTTTCCCGCCGTAATACGCCAGCGGCAATCCGGCCGCATACCCGATTATCATTAATATCAAATAGAATCGACCGGACCGCAGGGCGTTGAACACCCCGAGTTTCATCAGCCCCATTCCTATCAACATCAAGCCCGTTACCCGCCAGAAAATCCACATCACCATTCCCCAGGTGTGCATCTGGAGAACCTCGCCCGCCCGGGTTTTCAAAATTCTCCCATAACCATCGCGGAAAACAGCGGTTTCTTCGGCGACCTGTTCGGCGGTGGGGTTGAAACTCTTCAGCAAACCCTCCCAACCTTCGACAAATTGCAGCTGGTATTCACTCAGCACCTCCCCGGCCTGCCGGTCTTCATATGCTTTGTAAGCCTCGCTTTTAACATATGAGAACATATATCCGGAACCTACCTGGGTGAGAATACCAAAAAGCACCAGTCCCGCCCCGAGGGAAACCAGTATTGTGGCTGATAACTTTCTTAAAGGATAGAGCAGCAGTCCGCCAACAGCGTAAGGGACGAGAATATCGCCCCCCCAGATGAAATAAGCGTGCAGCATACCGATAAGAAACAGCCAGAAAACGCGCCGGTAATAGATTTTGCCGAATTCAATATTTTTTTCTTTCGCCCTTCCGGACATCAGCACCAGCCCCGCCCCGAACAGCATGGAAAAAATGGTCATGAATTTCTGTGAGAAGAGCAGGTGGCTGAACCACCAGGCCAGTTTATTGGCACCCTCGAAACCTCCGGCTTCAAGCGGGCTGAAATAAATCCCGCCGGGATAGGCAAAGGCTATGATATTCATCACGAGAATTCCCAGCAGGGCGAAACCTCTTAAAATATCGACCGCGACAAATCTTTCTGTCGCTTCCACCGGACCGAATAATCTGACCGCGGATAATTCATTCGAATTATTTTCCGACAAACCTCACTCTCCTTGAATAAATATAAGCCTTTATTTCAGAAATACTTGTTTCCAGACCAAACGAAATCTTTCACGCCAACAGCAGAGCCAGCAGACCCAGAGCCATGCCGGCTTTCAGGGCATAAGAGCCGCTTCGCAGCATTCGGGGCGAGGGATTACCCCAGACCAGGATTAATAACAACAGCAGGGGCAAATCGACGATATAAACGGTAATAATCTCGTATGCCCGCCCGAACCAGCCGGTCAAAATCGGGATATAAGTCAGAACTACCAGGATAAAGAACAAGCCGATTGCAATCAAGAGACTTCGCGAAACCCCGATAATCTGCGGCAGGGTTTCGACACCGGCGCGGCGGTCTCCCTCGATATCCTCGACATCCTTTAAAATCTCCCGCACCAGGTGAAAGAAAAAGGCGAAGACAGCCGGAATTAGCGGACCCGGCAGGTCGAAAACCCAACTATGATTGACCGCCCAGCCGCCGGTCAAAAACGTCAGGGCGGAAAGAACGGCGACGGTAATATTGCCCAGTACGGGTATTTTTTTTAACCGCAGGTTATAGAGTAGAAGCAGCCCCAAAGCAACGACGACCACTATCGTTACGGTAATATTGACCGCCAGAGCCAGGACGACAGCGGTCAGGGCGAAAACTACGGTCATATTTATCGCCCGCGTACGGGATATGGTCCCGCGCACCAGCACTCGTTCGGGGCGGTTGACGCGGTCGATTTCAATATCCGCAACATCGTTGAGAATGTTGCCGGCGGCGCAAACAAAAAAAGCGGCCATGGCGGTTACCACCGGGCTGTAATAGACCGGTTCCACCCAGGCCATATAAGCGCCGATATACACCCCGACCATAGCCAGAAAGCAGTTAACCGTGCGCACCAGTTTCAAAGCGTCCAGAAAATTACTCACGTCAGACAATAGAAGAGAAAGTGCTTGCAGTCAACAATTATATATCAGCGGACAATTCGATGGACAAACGCGGCTGGCTGAGTTTCAAATCCTCGTTCCATCCGAGGGTGAGTACTACCGAGCGCGTTCGGTCCGACAGCGCCAGCCCGAAACCGTAGCCCCAGCGGAAAAGCTCCTCGGTTGTGACCCTATTATTTTGCCCTGTTGTCTTCCGGTTGATATAAGCGGCGTCGCTGAAAACCATGAAATAACCCTGCCCGAACCTGACACGTGGTTCTAATGTGCCGAAGGCGGTGCGTTGGGCGATAAACTGCTCGTTGCGGAAAGAACGCACTGTCCCCGGTCCACCGACAAAATAAAGCTCCGCGACCGGCGGCAGACTCTCGCCGCTCTCCAGGCCGCGGTAGTTAAGGCCGAGGTGAAAAACCAACGGACTTTTCAACGTCTGGTAAAAATTCAAAGAAAGCTCGGTCCGGGTTTCATTGAAGGCAAGGTTGCTTTTCTCCTCCAGACTGTCTGCGCTGTATCGCCGGTAGGTGTAACTGATAAGCCAGTCAACCGAAAAACCGCCGGAGGGATTGAAACGATTATCAAGATACTGTCGTTCGACGACAAAACCGGTGGAGAAACCGGCATAGCCGAGAGCGGCGGAAGGCTCCACCCTCTTCCAGCCCAATTTAAGTCCGGCATTGAAACCCGGTCTAAGGCGCGTACGGTAATCCGACCCCAGCGAAAATTCATAGAACTGTTCTCGGTAATCCCGGGTTTTGACGTTGAACTCGATCCGGTCTACACCCAGGACAAAAAGTGGCTGCCGATAAGACAGGTCGAGAATATTGCGCCCCTTCTCCCGCCGCTCGGAGTTGATATTTATCTCGCGACCGCGTCCGAAAAGATTGCGCAAAGTAAGGTTGATATTCCAGACCAGTCCGGTCGGGTCATCGGGAATATATCCGCCCCCGCCGACAAAACGGAACGGCCGGGGTTCGACGAAGCTATATTCCAATGCGACTTCGCTGAACCCGGGCTCGGGTCGGACCGCCAGCGGCGGTTGAAAAGTTACAAACGGTATCTCGGAGGCGGCTTTCTCCGAACGATTTATGACGTCCTCGCACAGAGTGTCTCCTTCGACATCGGCCAGATAACGGCGAACGATATCCGGCTGGACACGATGCAAGCCGTGGAATACCTGCCGGCCGACTGTTACCAGCGGGCCCTTGTTGACGGCCAGCTCAACCGTCACCCGGTTGCGGTCTTGCTTCACCGCCGCTATATCAGCCCGGGCAAAATAATAACCCAGATCATAATAATTCCGAAGGAGCCTCTCAACCGCCTGGTCCAGATTTACTCTGGTAAAATATTCGTTTACCGTAAATTCAGAGGCGACGCTGTCGCGCACGACCAGTTTTTCGAGCCGGTAGCGTTCCCCTGCCGTTATCATGATACGGTTATTCTCGGAACTGACGACATTGTCAAGATAACCGGTCGAGCTCAGCCAGACCGAAACGGAATCGAGCGCGGCGGCCGTTTCAGCGTTATTTTTCATTAAACGGTTAAAGCCGTTTTCGATGACGCTTTTATTGACGGGTACCCCCCCCCTGTAATCAAAATCAACCGCGGCGACCGAAAGACAGCAGCCAAAACATAACAACAATGTAAAAGAAAACCTCTTCATATAATCAGCCTAAAAACCGGCCACCACCTCCCCCCGACCGGTTATACGGGCGCTGCGGTTGTCGGCGTGCCGTCCGGACACGGACAAATTAAGGCGCAGACCGCCGCGCACATGATAATTAAAAGCAAATTTCCATTCCGCTCCTTTTTCGCCGGGACGGTTACCGGTTAGTTTATACGAAGGGGTCCCGGCCAGGTTGGAAAATTGCTGGCGATACAGCTCGATATCGGTTCTTATCTCTCCCTTTTCGATTATTCTCAGGCGCGACCCGACAGTCACGGTGTAAATCTGCGAGCGTTCGTCGCGGTCCGATTGCGCCCATCGGTATCCCGCGCCGGTGCTGACCTCACCGCCGCTGATATTTTGCTTAAAAATAAAGCCCATCCGGTAGCCATCGATTAACCCCGCGCCGGAATAATAATCATCCCGGTCATATTTAAAAAGGCTCAGGCTTTCGTTGAAATAACTGTTTCCGATTTTTTGTTTCAAAGACAGCTCGCCCTCATCATCGCGCGAGCGGCGCGCTCCCCCGTCAATATCCCGAATTTCCAAATTCTCATATAGAGTTATATTGACAGCGTGGAAACCGCCGACTGGATACATCCTGATATCGGCGTTGTAGCGCCGGGAGAAATAAAGATACGGCTGGGTGTCATCGCTGTAAAAAGGCAGGATCCAGAGCAGCGACCGCTTGCCGTCCTCGAGCAGTTCTTCCTCGATATCCGAATCGAAGCGCACCTGTAACACCGACCAGTCCTTGCTGATGTCGAACGTCTTTTGACCGCGGCGCACCCGGGCGTTGTCGGATAGTATTTCCTCGACCCGGATGAAATTACCGTCAGGGTCGTTGACATACTGGCCGTCCTCGAAAACATAATTTCCCATACCCGGCTCCACCTCTATGTAAGTGATACCCCGGGCGTTGCGAAGTTCCTCGGAAATAGTGTACGACGAAGCCGCTCGAAGTTTACGACCGGTGTCGTGATAGCGAAGATTTATGCGAGACAGGAAATTTCTCTCGTTCAGATTTGGCCGGTCGAGCCATTGATAAGCCACCGACAGGTCATAGCCCAGATTCCTGAAGCGATCGTTAAACAAAGAGGTTACCCGGTTTCGGGTGAGGATTTTATTCCAGCCGTCGGTAAGCGAATCTTCCCGGTAGTATTCGTACCGCAGGTTTGCCCCGGTAGCGGCCAGTTCACCGAACAGGCGGTCAAAGCGGGTTCCCTGAGGTGTCGTAAAATATTCGTTTTCCCGCGTGTCTTTTTCGTACCCGGTTTTGATTTCCAGCCGCTCGACTGCGCGATAGCGCAACTCCGCCTGCCAGTTGTTACCGGAGCCTTCACCGTCTGTGACGGCCTCCCCGTAATCGGCGGTGATCCCCCGCCAACCGCCGGACAGGGTCATTTTTTCAAGGAGGTACCAACGGGCACCAAAACCGCCGGTGCGGGCCTTAAAACTGTTTTTATAATCAAGAGTCGAGAAAAAGCCGGATACGTCCAGAAAGCTGAACGGGCTGATATCGCTTTTCAGTTCATGAAGTAACTCGTCATCTTTCGGGAGATAACCGGTCGGCATCAGGAAATCGCGGGTAAAATCGGCTCGGTTGAGCCGCTCCAGCGATTTATAATCCCTCTCCAGTACCCGCCGCCGGAACGACAGGTTATTATTTCGTTCATAGCGGCGCCAGTTTTTATTGGCTTGCGCGTTGTAAAACCAGGCTTCGTTATCGCCGTCGTCGAGGTTGGAATAAAGATTCCGGTCGTAAACGGAGCGACGGATATCGGCGCGCAGCTCACCGAATATATTATTGCGCGATCCGACCACCGCCTGCATATAATCGGTTCTGACCGGGGGGGCGACAATCACGACCGGTTTGTAATCCCCCAGACTGTCGCCGACAAATTCATAGCGGTCGTTGCCCAGAAATTTATAACCCCCCGCCCGGGGACCGACATAACTAAAAGCGATGCTGAAATCACCGTTACCGTCGCCGACATAACTAAAGACCGAATCCGGCAGGCTGTCGGTTACCAGAATATAGTTACCGGCGCTGTCAACCGTCGCTCCGTCCCGGTAAGCCGGATTGT
>JAFGNW010000251.1 GCA_016926795.1 Candidatus Zixiibacteriota bacterium | reverse complement strand
CTTTATAAAATTTTTTCTGATCTATTATTCTCTTCCACCCCCGGGGACCTTAGCGTCCCCCTGAATATTAATGTCTTGACGAAGTAATATTTTTGAGTATATTTTTTAGCTCAATTGTTTTTAGGATGAAGGAAAATGAAAAGAACTTATCAACCCTCGAACCGGAAAATGCTCAACGACCACGGCTTCCGGGAAAGAATGAAAACCAAAGGCGGCCGCAAAGTCCTGGCCCGCCGGCGGGCTAAAGGCAGAAAAAGACTCACGGTTAGAGTTGGCCGGAAAAAATAGACTTCCCCGCAGCCTGAGCCTCAAAAGCCGGGTCGAAATCGCCGGGCTTTTAAAAGAAGGCCGCCGCTTCCCGGGGAATTATTTTACCCTCGTCTGGATGCCGGCCGAGGAATTCAAATACGGCGTCTTTCTTTCCAAACAAACCGGCTCCGCCGTCGAAAGAAACCGCCTTAAACGGCTTTTTCGCGAGGCTGTCAGGCTCAACCGAAGTCACCTGGATAAAACCGGCAAGCTGGCGCTGCTGCCGGGCAAACAGGCTAACAATAAGGAATTTAACGAGATAAATGCCGATGTCGGCCGGATGTTCGAAAGACTCAACCGCGAAACCTGAGCGCGTTTCGCTTATTGTATATCCTCTGATTTTTTTGCTCTATGTCTATCGCTTAACGCTCTCCCCGTTTATTGGCAACAGTTGTCGTTTCTATCCCACCTGTTCGCGATACGCCGAGGACGCCCTGCGTCGCTATGGTGTCATCAAAGGCAGCTGGCTGGCCGTTAAGCGCGTTTGTCGCTGCCACCCCTGGCACGATGGTGGCTATGACCCTGTCAAATAATAACTTATATGGATATATATGACCTATAACGGTTAAAAACCAAGGAAAATTAAGTTGGATAAAAAAACCTTACACCTGATAATTCTACTGATTGTAGTCGTGATAGCCTATTGGCCGTTAATGGAATTTTTAGGCCTGAACCCCAAACCTAAAGTCGAACAGCCGCTGCCCGAGACTGCCGACACCACCCTCCAGGCGGTTGACACATCGACCCAAACACCGATGCCGCAACAGGAGATAGTCGCCGAAGCACCGTTGGAGATTATCCCAGAACCGGTTATTCCCGACACTATCCCGATTGATACCATCACGGTGGAGACCAACAAGTATCATATCATCCTCTCCAGCCTGGGCGGGGGACCGGTTTCTATCCAGCTTAAAGAATATTTTTATCGCGACGGCGCGCCGATCGAGATGATACCCGAGCCCGACGGCCCGGCGACCGAGGCAGCCTTCGGCGGGGGAACGTTTACAACCGGTAAACTTCCCTTTACCTCGTCATCGAGAGGTCATTATGTTGCGCAGTCGGACTCGGTCATAGTTACCTATATTTACACCCAACCCGAAGGCGGACAGATTGTTAAAAAGCTCACGTTCTACCCCGACGAGTACCATTTCAATCTTGAGTTCGAGGTTAACGGGCGGGAATATTTCGGTTTCGAGCGCCAGTACAGCCTTATCTGGCACAACTCACTCGATGTTACCGAACCGAACCTGGAAATGGATTACCAGTCCATGGAAGTGGTCGCGATGATGTCCGGGTCGCGGGAGAAACTCGGCGATTACAAAGATGACCGGCTCAACCAGAGTCTGGCCGGTTACACCCGATGGGCGGGGATTAGGTCCAAATATTTCGCAGCCGTGATGATTCCGAAAAACCGGGAGGCTGACGGGGTTTTCGGTCGGGGTTTCAAGACCAAAATCAACACCCCCGAGGGGAAGATTGAAAAACGCAACTTGTCGGTAGGGATGGATATGCCGTTCGCCAACGTCACGACCTTCGCCGATACTTTCACGATTTTTGTCGGACCGCTGGATTACCCGCTTATGGCCGAATACGATGTGGACCTTGAGGATATGCTCGATATCGGCACCACCCCGATTGTCGGCTGGATTATCAAACCATTCGCTATAGCCGTGATGTGGATTCTGCCGCGGATGTATGATGTCATTCCCAACTATGGTTTGGTGATTATTCTTTTCGCCCTGCTGGTCAAGATTGTAACCCTGCCGCTGTCGATGAAATCTTTCAAGTCGATGAACGCCATGAAAGAACTTCAGCCAAAAATCGAGGAGCTGAAAAAGAAGCACAAAAAAGACCCCCAGGCAATGAACCAGGAAATGATGAAACTCTATAAGAAACATGGGGTTAACCCTATGTCCGGGTGTCTGCCGATTCTGCTTCAGATGCCTTTGTTTTTCGCGCTTTTTTCGGTTTTCCGCTCGACTATCCTGCTTCGCGACGCCCCCTTCGTCTGGTTTATCACCGACCTCTCGCGCGGCGCCAGCAGTTTTACCGACCCGTATATAGTTCTGGTTCTCCTTATGATCGGTTTCCAGTTCCTCTCGCAGAAACTGACCATGCCCAGCACCCAGCAGAACAAGGCGCTGATGTACATTATGCCGCTGTTTATGGGCTTTATCTTTTATAAATTTTCCGCCGGGTTGGTGCTCTACTGGGCCTGTTTCTCGGCTTTCTCGCTTCTGGATTATTTCCTGTTCAAAAGGAATAAAGTTAAAAACGCCGAGGTCAAGACGGCTTGATAATATGTTATGTCATTCCAAGAAAAAAAGTCGTCCGGCGACGATGACACCATCGTCGCCGTCATCACCCCGCCCGGCGAGGGCGGGATCGCCGCCCTGCGCCTAGCCGGCCCCAAAAGCCTGGCCCTGCTGAACCGTTTTTACCGCCCCGCTTACCACAAACATAAACAATTTAGTCCGTTTTTGTTGCGTTACGGTTATTTTACGGCGGCCGGGGGGGAAATTATCGACGAAGTCACGGCCGTTTATATGCCCGCCGGAGATTCCTACACCGGGCTGGAACAGGCCGAGATTTTCTGCCATGGGGGACGGCAGGTCGTCCGGATGCTGCTCGATGAACTGGTGCGGGCCGGGGCTCGTCCGGCCGAGCCGGGGGAATTTACCAAGCTGGCTTTCCTCAACGGCCGCATCGACTTAACCCGCGCCGAAGCGGTTGCCGATATGGTCGCCGCCAATACCGAGGTCTCCCTGCGGGTCTCAAGGGAGCACCTGCTGGGGGCTTTCTCCCGGCATATCGACAACCTTCGCAGGGAGCTGATAAAGATTATCGCCGATGTCGAGGCCTCGATTGATTTCCCCGATGAGGAAATAGTTACTCCTGAACAATCGGAACTGCTGGCGGCTCTCGATAGAGTTCTTGAAAAAATAGAAGAGCTGGCAGCGTCTTATACCGGCGGGAGAATTGTCCGGGAGGGTTTTCAGGTCGCCATCGGCGGTCGGCCCAACGCCGGAAAATCATCCCTTTTTAACCTGCTTCTCAAACAGGAGCGGGCGCTGGTCACTCCCGCCCCGGGCACTACCCGGGATTACCTTTCGGAATGGATCGACCTTGAAGGGATAGCGGTTAATTTAATCGACACTGCCGGTCTTCGCGAAAAAGGCAGCGCCGTCGAGAAAAGCGGCCATGAACGAGCATTGAAAATATTCAAAAACTCGGACTTGATTATCTGGCTGGCCGATTTATCCTCGCGGGGCTGGAAAAGACGCCTCGAAGAGGATTTAAAACGCCTGGAGGAAAATATTATCATGTTGGTCGGCAACAAGATAGACCTTGTTAAAGATTATAAAAAAACAATCGTCGCTTGTCCCGAAATGCTGCCGGTTTCCTGCCTGACCGGAGCCGGACTCAAAAAGCTCAAAAGTGACCTTGTAAAGCGTATCAATGAAAAGATGCCGGACCTTACGTCGGGTATGGTAGTGACCTCAGTCCGCCACCAGCAGAAACTTGAGCAGGCAATAAAGAATATTAAAAGTGCCCGGAAAAAGATTGAAAGCGAGGAATCGCCGGAGTTCACAGCTTTCGACCTGAACCTGGCCGCCAAAGCCCTTGATGAAATCACCGGCAAGGTGTATAATGAGCAGATACTGGAGGAAATTTTCTCCCGCTTCTGCATCGGCAAATAACACGCGGTGCGTGTTTTATTGCTCGTGCGATTTATTGAGGGAAGTTCTTTTCATGTTTCACATGAAACACAAAAAGTGTGTTGGATTTGGGTTAAGTCATATAGAAAATGGTCAATAGAGACTTTGATATAAT
>JAFGNW010000250.1 GCA_016926795.1 Candidatus Zixiibacteriota bacterium | reverse complement strand
TTCTGTTCTTGAGTCATCTGACATTCCTCCAATGAATAAATCTCACTGTTTATATCGGCATGTCAGATTAAGTCTTGACTATCTCAGATTACCGCTTCAGACCCGTAAGCATCCAGGTACAACCATACAGTTTTTTCTGTCTGATAGAACGAAACCCTGCCTCTTGAAGCTGCTCTTTAGCCTGTTTAAGTGTCATCAGCCAGGGGCTATTTGATCTCAGCTGCCACAATAATCTAAACAGCGGTTTGGTTAAGTCCTCAGATGAAAAATTGTCCACAATAACAACCATACCCCCGGTGTCAAGACTTTGATAAACGTTTTTCAATGTATCCTTGCTTGAATCGGCGTCACACAGCATAATAACATCGTAACCTTCCGGTATGTGTTTATGCATATCGCCGGCAAGGGTGGTAATTCTCTTTGTCAAACCATGTTCTTTTATGATTTTTTTTGTAACCTTGATGACCGGTTCGATATCCAATACACAGGCTTTAACGAACTTATACTTTCTCACCAGGGCTATTGACATGACGCCGGATCCACCTCCCAAATCGAGGATGTTGTTATAGCCGGTCAGGTCGAGATTTTTGCTGAGGAGTTCGGCATCCCGGAGATGGTCATGGTACAGCATGCGGGTGAAATCATGGGCCGCATGTTTATCCCGGCGCATATATTCAACATAACCTTCTCTTTTTATCCCCAGCAGTTCGATATTACTCTTGCCGGTCAGCAAAGTTTCCTTGAGAACGGAATAGTCGGCATAATCCAAAAAGCACGTTTCAGAATAGAACCGGGTCCATTCGATGGGGCGTTCTTTCACATAATACTTGCTTGCCAGCCGGGAATTATTGTAAGTATCACCTCGTCTAACTACTAGACCCAATACACCAAGCACGGCCAGGAACGATTCCAGTTTCCAGGAACGTATACCGGTTTTTCTCCTGATAACCGACAGCGTCAAAGATTTGTCTTCCAGAATGCGAAACAGCCCGATATTCTCGGCGACCAGCACGCATTGAGAAACCATAAAAGCGGTTTGCAAGTCAATCCTGGCTAACACTTTTCGAGGTAGTTTGTCCAGCGTCATCTCTATCATTTTTTATTTACTCCTTATTTAAGTTGAGCAGGGTTCTGCTCACGGCCTGCCGTGAGGGTGGCCTGACACGTTTTAAAACCAGCAGAATCGCAAGGAGCCTGCCCTACAGAATTTGCTATCTTAAACAATTTCCCCTTCAAGATAAGCGTCGAAAGCCGCGGTGATTTTGACTTCGACAATCTGCTTACCCCCCTCGAAACTCTCCGGCATTTTGACGCGCAAATAATTATCCGCCACCGCCCAGTAAAAATTTCCGCCCCGCTTTTTGTTCTCCGCGATGACCCCAAGCGTTTCCCCAACCTGTCGTAAATGCGCTTTCCTGCGATTCTGTTTGGATATATCCGTCAGGACACCGCTGCGCTCTTTGATGATTTCCGAATTGATTTTGTCTGGCATCTTTTCGGCTTCGGTGCCGGGGCGGTCGGAATAGCTGAAAACGTGCAGGTAATCGAGCAGGTTCAGCTCGCTCAGGGTTTTGGATTCGTTGAAGTCGTCATCGGTTTCGCCGGGGAAACCGACGATTATATCCGCGCCTATCACGGTGTTGGGCAGGGCGTTTTTGAGAGAGAGAGCGCGTTCGATAAATTTCTCGCGGGTGTAGGGGCGTCTCATCAGTTTGAGAATGCGCGACGAACCCGACTGCAGCGACAGGTGCCAGTGGCGGCAGATGCGGCCGGCGGAGTCGGCGAAGACTTTTATCAGGTCATCGTTGATAGTTTGTGGCTCCACCGAGGACAACCGGATACGGCGGATATCGGTGTCGCTGATAATCATTCGGCACAGGGCGGCCAGGTTTTTGACGGGCTTTTCGGCTTCGTGGTCTTTGTACATGCCCATATTCAAACCGGTGATGACGATTTCCTCGAAACCCGATTCGACCAGCTGGTTAATCTCGTCGATAATTTCTCCGGCCGGGCGGTTGGTCAGCGGCCCCCGCACGAGCGGCAGAATGCAATAGGCACAGCACTGGTCGCAGCCATCGGAAATTTTCAGCCAGGTTCGGTTATGACCGCAGAAATCGGCAATGTCGGCCTTGAACTCCGGGTCCGGTTTCAAACCTTTGAAAAGCTCCGGCAGGCGTTCGGGTAATATTTCGGCGATGAAATCTTTTTCCCTGTTGTGGAGGGTGATATCTACACCTGTTATCGCGGCCGTCAAAGCCGGGTCGCTGTCCACATAACACCCCGCTACGACTACTTTAGCGGTCGGGTTTTCACGCGCTGCGCGCCTGATAATATGGCGGCTGCTCTGGTCGGCCCGTTGGGTGACGGTACAGGTGTTTATCAAATACAGGTCGGCCTTTTCGCCCGGTGCGGCCCGGCGGAAGCCAAAAGGATATAAGGCGGCGGCCATGCGCTCGGTTTCGTACTGGTTCAATCGGCAGCCGATAGTGTAGTAGGCGATTTTTTTCAGTTCGCTTTTTTTCATTGCCGTATAATATAACGAAATTTTTGCCGGGGTTGACAGGATAAATTACAAAAAAAGGCGGCCGGATAACGACCGCCTTTTATCTATATTGAAGCATTTACTGCTTGTTTTCGTCGGGAGTATCCTCAGAAAGTGTTTTCTCGGTCGAAGTTTCAACCTCAGCCGCCGGGGCGACTTCGGCCTTCTTCTCCGTTTCCGCGGGTTTTTCCGCGACCTTTCTGACCGCGTCCGGCATGGCCTCGGCCAGCGACTGGTTGGAGGTCGTCGGATGGCTGGACATGTACTTCTCGAATTCGGCGTGTTCGCGCTTTTTATAGTAAGCGACCACGGAGAGAACTACCTTGTGCATATTACGGTCAAACTCAATAACCTGCAGGGGCAGTTTCTCACCTTCTTTGAAGACGCCGGTCGGATTCGACAGCTCCTCGGTTGTCAACTGGGCGTTGGGTACGAAACCCTCGACATCATCACCCAGGTCGACGATGACGCCACGGTCGAGCACCTTGCTGATGGAGCCCAGGCATTCCGAGCCGACCGCCAGTTTTTTGGCCAGTTCCGGCCAGGGATCGTCGGTAAGCTGTTTGTAACCGAGCGAGATACGACGGTTTTCATGGTCAATCTTGATGACCTTGACTTCCACCTTGTCACCCTTTTTCATGACTTCGGAAGGATGCTGTATCCGTTTGGTCCAGGACATATCGGAAATGTGCACCAGACCGTCGATGCCTTCTTCGAGTTCCACGAAGGCGCCGAAAGCGGTCAGGTTACGTACTTTACCGACGATAACCTTGCCGATGGGATACTTATTCTCGATGGTGCCCCACGGGTCGGGTTCCATCTGCTTGATGCCCAGGGAGATTTTTTCGTTTTCCTTCTCCACCGAGAGCACCACGGCGTCGACGACATCGCCGACGTTCATGATCTTGGAGGGATGCTTGATATGTTGGGTCCAGGACATTTCGGATATGTGAATAAGACCCTCGATACCTTTCTCCAGTTCGATGAAAGCGCCGTAGTCGGTGATGGAGACAACCTTCCCCTTGACTTTCTTACCGATAGGGAACTTCTCTTCGATGTTTTCCCACGGGTAAGGGGTCATCTGTTTCAAACCGAGCGAGATACGCGAAGTCTTTTCGTCGAAATCGAGAATCTTGACATCGATTTTATCGCTCAGCGAAACCATTTCGGAAGGATGGCGGATGCGACCCCAGGACATATCGGTGATATGCAGCAGGCCGTCGACCCCGCCGAGGTCGATGAAGACGCCGAAATCGGTGATGTTTTTCACCACGCCCTGGCGAATCTGGTTGACGGTGATTTCATTAAGCAGGGTGGAGCGCATTTTCTCGCGCTCTTCCTCGAGCACCACCCGGCGCGAGACGACGATATTGCGGCGAGTTTTGTTGAGCTTGATGATTTTTACGGTCATTTCTTCGCCGATGAGAGCATCGAAATCCGGCACCTGGCGCAGGGATATCTGCGAACCGGGCAGGAAGGCATCGACTCCCATAATATCCACGACCACCCCGCCCTTGATACGGCGGGTGACGTTGCCTTCGATAGTATCGCCGGCATCGTGGACGTCGCGGATTCTGTCCCAGACCCGCATGAAATCGGCTTTTTTCTTGGACAGGATCAACTGACCGTTGGAATCCTCGATCTGCTCCAGGTAAACCTCGATTTCCTCGCCGACGCTGATATTAACCGGCAGGGGGAATTCGTTGATGGGAATTATCCCCTCCGATTTGAAACCGACATCGACGATGACATCGTTCATGGTTACCCCGAGAACCTTACCTTTGACGATTTCCCCTTCCTTGATGTCCTTAATAGTGGAATCGTACATCTCGACCATAGAGTCGTATTCGGCCTTGTCATAGACCACCCCGGAGACATCGGTGATTTTAACCGCTTCAACCTCCGGTTCGGGCGGCATCGGGGGAGCTTCGGTTGCCCTGGTTTGCGCCTTTTCGGCGACCCGCATACGTCGTGCGGTGAGGACTTTTTCAATTTGTTGCTGTTGTTCTTCCGCTGTCGTTACATCTTGAATCTCGACCTCATCTTTGGTGATTTTGGTTTTGACTTTGACGGTTTTTTTTGCGGAAGTGGCTTTGCGCTTACTGCGCTTTTGAATTGTGGGTTTAGTGGTTTTTTTGGCTGTTGCCATCGTTGATTAAGAGAACCTCCTTAAACTGACCGGTGGTTTTGGATTTTTCCCGAAGGGAAAACCACCAGCTTTCACACCTTTTAAGTATCTCTTGTATAATACCTTGAAATCAAAAAAGGTGCGTTCATATATAATTAAAATATCGTAAAATCCAAGCGGTTTTTTAATCAATCCGTGTTTTTTTGTTTTTTTTAAGAGTATATTTTTGATGAATCTCATCGCGCAGAGCGGCGATTTTGTTCATAATTTGCTCGGCAATTTTGATATAACTCTCTTTTTCCGGGGGAAAAGAGGCCGCCCAGTCAGCTGCCAACGGTTTACCGTAGGCAATGAGCATTTTAACACGCCCTGTCAGACACTCTTTAAGTCTGTTGGTGCCATGGATATACGCCGGGATTATGGGGCAGCGGGTACGGTTGGCGATAATGCCGATGCCCGGTTTGGGCGGGTGCAGAAGACCGTTCTTGTAACGGGTGCCTTCGGGGAAGATGGTCATGCCATAGCCCTCGTTGATTTTCCTGATGCACTGCTCAATGGCGGTCCGGTCGATAGCGCCACGTTTAACCGGGATGGCGTTGATTTTTCTGAAAAAAGCCGCGGCGAGTTTATTGGGGAAGAGTTCTTTTTTGGCCAGGAAATAAACTTCGCGGGGGCACCAGGAACCGACGATAGGCGGGTCAAAGTTGGATATATGGTTGGAGGCCAGGATAAAGCCACCATCAGCGGGGAAATTTTCCTGCCCGAGAATAATGGGCCGATAGAGAAAGCGGGTCAGGTTTTTGGACAGTTGATAGCCGAAGTAAAACAGAAAAGTCATGGTTATTTAACGAGTTTTTTGATCAAATTGATAATCCACTCCACCTGTTCTTCGATAGTCATGTTGGAGGTGTCCACGTAATAGGCGTCTTTAGCCCGCTGGAGGGGGGAGTGTCGGCGGTTGGAGTCGAAGTCATCGCGCCGTTTAATGTCCTCGACCTGTTCCTCGAAAGTCGTAGAAACACCCAGTTTGCCCATATCGAGCAGCCGTCTCTGGGCGCGTATTTCGACTGAGGCGTCGAGGTAGATTTTCAAATCGGCCTGGGGGAAAACGACGGTGGTGGTATCCCGGCCCTCGGCGACGATATTGCCGTTTTTGCCGATTTCCTTTTGCTGAGCGACGACGGCCTCACGAACGCCCCTGTGCGCCGAGACCTCGGAGACCGCCCGGGTGACCTCCGGGGTGCGGATGGCGGTGGTAACGTCCTCGCCGTTGATATAAATATTATTTTGGTCGTTTTCGGTTTTAAACTCGATGGAAACATTTTTGGCCAGGGTCGTCAGTTTGACGCCGTCCGAAGGGGGTACGCCTATTTTCAGGGCGAAGTAGGTCAGAGCCCGGTACATGGCGCCGGTATCGAGGTAAACGTACCCGAGACTCCGGGCCAGCAGTTGGGCCGTGGTGGACTTACCCGACCCGGCCGGTCCGTCGAGAGCGATTATTTTGCCCTTCAAACGGGGCAGGTTGTATTTCGGCAGCGGCATGGAGCCAATTTAAATTTTTGCCCTTTCAAAGGCAATTAGAAATTTTATCCCGTTCCAGCTTTATTTGTATTCGACGTGAAAGACATCCTGACGATGGAAGAGATACGGCATGTCCTCGCCGGCTCCCCGGGAGGCGGTGCAGACACAGAAAAAAGCCGCCTCGAATATGGCGATGACCCGCTCGCGGGGGGCTCCCGGTTCCAGGTCGCTGTAAGATTTCCCTTCCTCTATGAAAATTTTCGGCAGGCCGTGGTAGCCGGCGTTCACCCCGATAGCGCGTACGTGCCGTTCTTTCATCTTCTGCCCGAGCAGTTGCTCAAGATATAATTTGATTGCCTCGCGTTCCATGGTGTCAGATATATAGAGAGAAACGGTTGAAGGCAATTAAAAATTACCGAAAGCGACGATTCACTAAAAAAACAGCCAAATCAGGGAAAAGTTAAGTTAAGTTTTCATCTATTCAGCAGGACAATCGGCTGCACATTGATAGGTGCATTTAGGATTATAATAAGGCGAGGAAGTCGGCAGCCAGCAGTGACATTCCCCGTGAATCCAACTTCCGTGACCTACCGTACCGCACCAGGTTGTATATGTACAGCAATCGGGGCCGCCCGGAAGCGGGTCGAACGGTTCATCAAAGGCATATAGCTCCACTGTCAGGGCGAGAGTAAATACGAAAACAAGGGTGAAAATTATACCTAAAAGAGTCAGTTTCTTCATCCTTTTACTCCTTTCTTTTCAAGTGTGACTTTCCCTGATTCGGCATTTATCTGTTGTGCTCGATAACCCGAGTTATTTCTTCCGGTGTCAGGGCTTGCCCGTAAATTTCCCTGACGACCCGGTCCTTGTCGATTACAATGTTGAACGGAAAGGTGAAAATCTTGAAACGGTCGATATATTCCCGGTGATGGTCATATAATACCGGGCTTTTCAATTCGGACAGCTCCGGTATTTCCTCGATCAAACGTGGGTTTTCGCCGGAAATAAAAATAAAATACTCATATTCGCGCAGTTCCGTTACGGCCTGGTTGACGGCGTTCATTTCTTCATTACAGTTTTCACAATAAGGGTCGAAAAAAATCAGTATCGTCTGTCCCTTGAGCAGTTCGGACAGATATACGGGACGGCGGTAAAGGTCTTCGAAGCGATGGTCCGGCAGAGTGTCGCCGATACTGAGGGTCTGCATCTTGTCCAGGATGGTTTTTGTGAAATCCTTTCTGTTTTGCTCGACGGCCTGCTTTTTTTGTTCCAGTCTTTTGTTGTTAATATATGCGCCCACTTTTAAAGCCGAGAAATAGGCGACGGCGGCGGCTACTGCAAAGACCAGCAGATATTTTGATGCAGTTATAATTTTTTTCATGACTCCCTCGTGTAACTTATCGGTCTAGCTGTGATGTATTTATTTCCCTTAATGTCACAGATACCGGTATATAATCGTCCCCGTATATATAAAACGGTTTGGACATAATAATAGTCTGGTGCTTTTCTACTATATGTAAAACCAGTGCTTCTTATTTTTAGGGTCGGCTCAATTACCCTGTACTCTGTTTTCAGTATAATCAATCTATGTTTTCCTGTCAAGTGAGATGTGCGATAAGGATGGGTAGCGGTTAAAATAAGTGCTCCGGCGCAACATTTCTTTTTCTGAAACGTATCTTTTAGGATATGCTGATGATGAAAGGGTTGCTTCTGAAGATTTTAGGATATAAATTGGGAAATAAACAATTGTAAATTTTAACAAACAGGAAACTTTTATGCGATTGGCACTGGTTTTATTCTTTTTGTTTCTGCCGGCAGCGGGAATTCTGTCCGCGGCTGACTGGCAGATAACCACCCTGGATAACGGCCTGAAAGTGATGATTCTGGAAAACCACCAGGTGCCCCAGGTCAACCTTTCCACGACCATCAAGGTCGGGGCCAAGAACGAAACGGATTATTTTGACGGGGCTACCCACCTTCTGGAACACCTGATTCTGTTCCGCGGTACGGAGAAGATGACCGGTGAGGAGCTGGCCGCGGCGATGAAGGAACACGGCGCTTATTTCAACGGTTATACCTCGTCGGACTGGACCGATTTCGTCATTTCCCTGCCCCGGGAGAATCTCGATTTCGCCCTGCAGATTCACGCCGATATGCTTTTCCGCTCCAACTTTCCCCGGGAAGCCATGGACAAGGAGCGTCAGGCGGTGCTGGAGGAAATCAATATTACCGAGGATAACCCGTTCAATAAGGCTTACCGCTCGTCTTTGAGCCGGTTGTTCGGCAAGCGGCATCCTTATTCGAAGAATGTGCTGGGCTCCAAGGAAAACGTAGCCGGCATCCCGCGCGATTCGGTTTATGCTTATTACAAGCGCTATTACGCACCGAATAATATGACCATGGTAATAGTGGGGGACCTCGACGCCGCGGCGACGCTCGAACTGGTCAGGAAATATTTCGGCTATTTCCCCGAAGGTGTGACGCCGAAGGATAACTACGGTCAGCCACCGACGCGCAGCCGGGTGGAGGAAATAAAAATCAAGAAAGATATCGGGCAGGGGTATTTGATGATGAGCAATATCGGTCCCAAAGGCGACAGCCCCGACCAGTTCCCGCTGGATGTCATGGCCACCCTGCTGGGCAGCGGCGAGTCCAGCCGGTTATGGAAAAAGTTGAGGGAGAAACTGGGGATTGTGTATTCGGTCAATTTTGTTTTCTACACCTCGAAATACGAGGGCATAATGTTCGCTTTCGCCGTGTGTGACCCGGCCGATATCCCCGAGGTTGAGAAGGCCGTCAACGACGTGTTAAACGATGTCAAAGCCAACGGTTTCACCGAGCAGGAACTGCGTAAGGCCAAGAACGCCATCAAAACCGACCATTTCCTGTCGCTGGAGCGGGGGCTTGATATCGCCGATAAATACGCCCAGTATGATTCCTTCGTCGGTTACAAATTCGTGGATAACTATCCGGACAATATCGAGAAAGTCACCCTGGTCGACTTAAACGCGGCCGCCCAAAAATATCTCAATACCGACTCTTATGTCAAAACGACGGTGGTACCCAAATGAAGAAAATATTATTTATATCGGTAATAAGCCTTGTCGGCCTCTTGTTGACTTTTACCGGCTGCGGTCGGAAGAAACTCAGTTTGGATGCCGAAGGTTACGGAAAGACAACCCTGGCCAACGGGATAACCGTCCTGGTCAACCATGATGAGACTACCCGGTTGACGGCAGCCCGGTTCCTGGTCGGCGGGGGAGTCCTCACCGAAACAGCTGAAAACAACGGGATAACCAACCTGATGCTGAAAATGCTCCTGAAAGGGAACGACTCCCTGGCCGCCGGGGAAATCACCGAGCGGCTTGACTTTCTCGGGGCCAACATCTCGGTGGTTTGTTTCAAGGATTACGGGGCGATATCTTTTACTTCGCTGACTGAGAATTTCGAGCAGGTGCTGGAAATAATTTCACAATCGTTCCTTTCGCCGACTTTTTCGGAGGAGGAACTGGCCAAACTGAAACATGAAGTCGAGGGGGACCTTAAGGCTGTCAACGACGACCAGACTCAGGCATCGAGCCGGCTGTTCTGGCAAACGGCCTTTGGCGACCGAGGCTACGGTTTGTATTCAGACGGCACGCTGGAATCCATCGCCGCTGTTACGGTCGAGGATATCAAAGCGCATTATCGAAAATATGTCGGCGGCAAAAACATGATTTTTTCGATTGCCACCGATTTGTCGCCCGAGGAAGTCGCGCTTAAACTCGACCGTTATCTGGGCGGCATCAAAGCGGACGCCGAAAAGGTGCCCACCTCGGATATGACCCTGCAGCCGGAGAAGGAAGGTTTCGTTTCGTTCGACCGGAACCAGTCGTTCGTTTTCATGGGGTATATGCTGGGGCATTTAAAACCGGTCGAGGTTGCATACCTGGATCTGGTGAATCGTATAATGGGCACCGGAGTCGGATCGCGGTTGTGGTCGCTGCGCCAGGTGGAGAAGCTGGCTTATGCGGTCTATTCGCAGTACGATATCAACAAGTATGACGCCGTTTTTCGGGCGGCTATCGGTACCGACACCGCCAAGGTCAAACAGGCGTTGACCTCTCTGAACCGGGAATGGAACCGGTTAATCGAGGAAGGTTTATCCGGGGAGGAGCTGGCCACGGCCAAAGTAAATATGAAAAACGGGTTAATATACAGAATCGACACCAAGGCCAACCGAGCCAACAACATGGCTTACTACGAATATATCGGATACGGCTACCGCTTTGTTCTGGATTTGATCGAGAAGGCTGACGGTGTCACACTGGAGGAGGTCAACAAATTCATTAAGGACAACCTGACCCCGGATCGGGAGTACATCTCGATTGTTGGTAAGAAATAACAATCACCCGGCAAATCAAATTGTCTAAGGGCGCGACCTTAACCGGTCGCGCCTTTTGATTATCGCCAATAAAATATTTCTTTTATTCGTATTTGAGGGCTTCTACAGGGTTTGCCCTGGCGGCGGCTATAATTCTATAGGTTACTGTCAGAAATGCGGTTAAAGCAACGAATATCGGTGAAACGATAAAGGGGATAATGCCGATATCGATATGATACGCCCAAATACTGTTCATAAATATGTCAAGCAGGAAATAACCGAGGATGCCGGCTAAGATACTGCTGATGACGATGACATACAAAAATTCTTTTGATATCAATAAACCGATGTTAGCCAGGGTGGCTCCCAGAACTTTCCTTATGCCGATTTCTTTCGTCCGTTTGGCAATATTAAGCGAGACCAGGGCAAAAATGCCCATGCAGGAAATCAGTAATACCATCAGGGACACATATATAAATACCAATCTTATACTGTTGTTGGTCTGTTCTTCATCGGCCGTCAAATCCGCAAACCAGAAACTGAGGAAAGGCCGGTCGGGGAAAAGTCTTTTCCAGGTTTTCTCGACAAATGAGGCAACGGCGGTATTACTGTTTTCTTTACATTTTACGGCAAGATAACGATACTCATCCGGTGAAGATAATTGCAATACGGTCGGTCTTATTCTTGAGTCGATTCCGTTGGGATAAAAGTCCTTAACGACTCCGATGACCCGGCATAACCTGGTCGTGTCCTGGAAGATCAGTTTTATTTGCCGATTGGCAATATCGGTCCATCCGAAATTTTTGAGCAGGGTTTCATTAACGATAACGGCATCGTGGTCGGAAGCCAGCCGGTCGTCAAAAAGCCTCCCCTCGATAAGTTTGAACCCGGCTGTCTGGAAAAAGTTTTCCCCGATACCATATGAATGGATCATACATTTGTTAGGACCATCTTCGGCAAAGGCACCTACGAAATAATATCTCATTATGTTTTTGGTGGCGCCCAGATTTATTATGTCGGTATTTTCCTTTAGGGCGTCATTAAGCAGATTATATTGACTTTCATTCTTAATTCTTGTACAGAAAATGTCTTCGCGGTCATAACCATAATCCATATTCTTTATGAAAGCGGCGTTTTGACTTATTATGATAGCGCCGATTATGGCCGTGATGGACAGGGCCAGTTGGAAAGTAAGAAGGACGCGAATCAAGGTGTTAGTTCCACCAAGTTTTTGCTTTTGTTTCAAGATGACCGCGGGTTTGAATTTGCTGACATAAAAGGCCGGGTACAAACCGGCCGCTACAGCGGTGGTGAATAGAAGCAGGACTAAGAAGATAATCAGATTGGAGTCGGAGAAATAATTGACCGACAATGATAATTCCGGCCACAGACTGCTGTAAGCCGGGACAAATATTTCCGACAGGCACCCGGCAACCGCTATGGCCAGCATACACAGGATAAAATTTTCACCCATGAACTGGGCAATCAGCTGTGACCGTACCCCGCCTATTACTTTGCGGATACCTATCTCCTTGAGCCTTTTTGAGGCATAGGATATGGTCGTGTTGATAAAATTAAGACAGGCCAGGATCAGGGCCAAGAGGGCTACTACCAGGGGTGCTATGACGGCGGTTTTATGGATACCCGGCCGGAAAGGGTAGTTTGACAGCTCCCGATTGATAGAAGCCAGCTGTTTGAAGGGCAACAGTTTGAATTTGCAGGTTTCGAAAGTGGGATTGTTTTGATTGATTATGTCGATACGGCTGTTCAAAATGCTGAGGATGACGTTTTCCGACAATTTATCGTTTACCATTATAAAAGCGGCATCCGCCCATTCCTGCCAGCTGGTCAGGTCGGTTCCCCGCAGTCGCTCGACAGCATCGTAAGGCAGTATCATAGTCAGGTCAAGGCTGGAATTCAAAGGCGGTTTCTTATATACTCCCGCTACCTGAAAAGTATAGTCATGTTCGCTGTCCATATTCAGGGTTATTTCCTTGCCGAGCGGTTCTTCGGAACCAAAATACTTCCGGGCAAGCTGGTCATTTATTATTATGCCGTGGTGACTTGCAAAAGCCTTCGGGCTACCTGTAATGATTGGAAAAGTGAACATATCAAAAAAAGCACTGTCTACAAAATAAATTTGTTCGTTGAACACTTTGTCTTCAAATTTTGCAATGCCGCTGTAATAGGAAACCCGGGATACTATAATGTCGGGAACACCGCTACTGATTTCGGCGGCCAGGGGAGTCGGTGTCAAAAGCCAGTCAAAATCCTGGTTATTGTATTTCAGGGAACCCTTTATAAGATATAAATTGTCGTAATGTTCATGAAAAGAATCAAAACTGCCGCTGAATTTATAGTTTACGTATCCAACAATACACAGAGCCATGGCGACACCGAGGCCGACAATATTGATGATTGTGTAAAACTTGTTGCGATATAGATTTCTTAAGGCCGAAACGAGATAACTTTTTATCATTCTCATAACCCTTTATTTAAATAGCTGCTTTAATGCCTTGTTTATTTAAAGCAAAACGAGTGCCGATTTTTTAACTCGTTTGTATTCATTGTGTTATGCCATTCAAATTATATATTTGATCTTACAAATGTACAATAATGAACAGCTGGTGTTCGAAGGCGAACATAAATATTTATAAACTTATTAAGTTATTTAAATAATTCAAGGGCACAATTTTTATGGATTGTGCCCTCTTTCAGACAACAGGTAGTGTATTGACTGCTCTGATGTTCCCGCTTCTTCGAGCTTGCGGTTTAATACTCCTAAAAGCAGGATACCAGAGGGTCATGGGATATATATAGAAAACTTATAATAGCCGTTATATCGGCTATATCCGGCTCCTCGCCGCCGCTGCCGTTGGTATCGGCTTCGTCGGGACAGCACAGCGGGTTATGGCTGATGTACAGATAATCGATAAGCCGGGTGATATCGGCGATATCCACGACCTCTTCCGGGTCACAGTTCACGTTGCCGGTTTCACCGATACAGCAGGAAGGGCTGCA
>JAFGNW010000035.1 GCA_016926795.1 Candidatus Zixiibacteriota bacterium | reverse complement strand
TTTCGGCAGCCTGATTCCCCTGGCGGTCAAGCACCAGTCCAGCGTGTTAATGCCGGTGATTTACGGTATCGGCACGGCCCTGCCGGTTTTCGTTTTCGCCGTATTAATAGCGGCGGGAACCCGGTTCGTCGGTAAATTGTTTAACCGTCTGACTCAGTTCGAACGCTGGGCAAGGCGTGTGACGGCTGTGATTTTCATACTGGTCGGCGTTTATTATACATTGATTTATATTTGTAAGCTACCCCTGTAGCGGCCATATTATTTTTTTTAAATTAATCTCACAAAATTCTAAGTAATAACTTCTATAATAATTAAATAAATAACTCATTTCTTCCAGCGTAGTTTTTTCAAACAACTTGACAAACCGTTAAATAAGACGTCATATTAATAATAGAAAATACCCTGGTTGCTCCTCATAAGAAACCGTCCGGCATAACTATATACTGTCTGGGAGGTCATAAAAAAAATGAGCAGTAACAGGCGGGAATATTTTCCCCCGGCAACCATAATCTCGCTGCATTTCAGGAAACGCGCCTACCAGATTAATTTTTGCAAAGCCCTGGCGCTGACCATAATATTCTTTGTCTTGACGATATTTATAACGGTGTTGTTCGTCGACGAGAATAAAACGACACAATTATCAACAAGTCCCGGCTACTTCATTATTCCGTCAAAACTACTCCTCCAAAATAATGACGCGCCCGTCCCGGGCGGCAGCCCGTACACCCCCGGTTCGCCGCTAGCCGACAATCATGACGGCTTCGGCGGTTTTGAGGGGTACCGGGCCGGCCGGGGCGCGCGGGGTGTGCAAGCCGCTGTTTACCGCCCTTCACCGCATTCCGACCTGGAACCCTACATGGATGGTTTGAACCCGGGTTCGATTAAATATGAAGAAAGTTTCGGCTTCAGCGAACTTACATACGACGACGGAATTTTTGATTACGGCTTGCCGAAACGGGACATCAATTCCGACCGCGTCTGGCAACTTCCCCGAGAACCCGGTCAAAAGCTTAAACCAATCAAAAACGAGATGATGGCTATAAAACTGGAACGGATCAAACACCCAAAAAACGCGGTCGGGATACGCGGCGAAGCCCGGCTACAGGTGACAATTGATGATGGGGGCAATATCCTTGATTGTGAGGTCTTATATGAAAATCCCGGAGGTTACGGGTTTGCCAAAGCCTTACAATCGGCCATATATGAAATCTTATCTTTCCGCCGACGGTGAACGGTGTCAAAGTCGGAGCAAAAATCATTTTCACTCATATTTTCTGCGAGGGTGACTGCCCGAAATCGCTTCACAGCGAAAACATATACGTTTTCGGACCGGCGACGGATTGACCGGGTTATTCCATGTCGGAAAAGCGTTCATAGCTTACTTTCTTGCCGTAAAACAGGTCGTCGCCCCGGGCTGAGACGGCGCGGGCGAATGAAGACCGCCTGAGCCCGGTGCGTATAATATTATGCACCAGTGTCGGCGGGTGGCTGAAGGGACAGACTTTCATACACAGGCCGCAATCGGTGCCGATATGCCGCCAGTAGTGAATACACTTTTCTACAGTCAAAGGCCATTTCTCGACTCCCCGGACGTTCACCCTGCCGCCCCGGGGAATAGCTCCCGAAGGGCAATTATCGGCGCACTTGAGACATTTTTCGCAGAAATCCTGAACGCCGAAAGTTATCGGTTTATCGGTCAGAAGCGGTAAGTTAGTGGTGACCGCTCCCAGGCGTACCCGCGGGCCTAATTCAGGCGAGATGAGATAGCCGAGGCGACCCAGTTCCCCCAGGCCGGCATCCTGCGCCACCGGGGGCAGCATAATCTGATAATTACTCCCGGCGATGTGCGCCTGCGCGGGATAACCCAGCGAGCGGATATAAGCGGCCAGGGCTATCGAGATTTCGGCTCCGATTAAATACTGCCGGGCCGATTCCCCGGTGATCGGCAGATGCGGTGCGGTCTCGACCTGATAATAATCCATTTCTAAAGCAAACATTATCGCATATCGGTGGGAATTGACAATCGGCGAGCCCCAGGGTTCCGGTCCCCGCCCGACATGAGAATAAACATACATCGGATTCAACTTGGCTACACCGACAGCGGTCGCCCCCTGCTCTAGCACCATCCCTTTAATCTGACGAGTGATTTTATCAGGCTTAACCTCCACCCTCCGCTCTGCTATTTCCCCGTCAACCTCGAACGTCAGTTTCTCAATCTCATCGAAAACGGCATCGATTTGCGGCGACCCTACCGGGTCAAAAAAGCGTCCCCCCGGCTGCAACAATTCGGGAAATCGGCGCATCCGGTCGTCGATATCTTTATTCTCAGGTCGAAGGTCATAATATTTCTCGTATTTTTCAGTACCGGGTTGGTATTCCTCGCGGGCGAAAATGATGTCCCTTTCATCGACCTTTTGGATTATATCGCCAATTTTAAGCGGTCGGCTCTCACCCAGAGGCATAAAAAACAACAGTATAAAACCCGTCAAAGCGACCAGGAAAACAAGCAGAATATAAAACGGCGGTTCCAGCCAGAAATAGCAGCCAAACCAGACCAGTTCGACAACGATTATCAACAGGGCACAGACGACAACCGCGCGGGGTCTTTTTTCTATCAGCGAACTGACCGCCAGCAGGGCCAGAAATAAAAGCAGCAGAAAGCCGACTGCAAAATAAAGAAATACCACTACGGTCATTTATCTCTCATAAGTGCATATTTTATCAAACGGTACGATGTCAAAAAACGGCTCGTTGATTTTATTCGTTATGTCAGTTCGCCGCGAGCCACCATAACGACTTTGCCACCGACCCGGATATTGATTATCCCGTTCGTTTCCTCGGCTTTAAGGTACAACCGCGACGGTCGGTTGATTTGATAGCCCTGTTCGACCCGGATATCGATACTGTCTTTTCCGAAATAACGGTGTTTGACCAGGTACCCGGCCAGGCAGCCGTTGGCGCTGCCGGTAGCGGGGTCTTCGGGTACACCGTAAAAGTCGGCGAACATGCGGACATGTAACTGATTCTCTTTATCGACCGTCTCCGGGGCAAAAAAGAGAATAGCTTTTGAATCGATATGTTCTATCGTTTCAAAATACCGTTGGCGATTCAAAACAGCCTTTTGAACGGCCGCCAGGGTTTTCAACGGCGCTATGACAAACGGGGTCCCGGTGGAAACCTCCTGGACGGGGAAGCGTTCGTCAACATCGCCGATATCAAGATTGAGAACCCTGCTGATTTTATCCCGGTCGAGGGTGCTGATAAAAGTCGGCTCGATTTGTTTCATCCACATTTCATAGGGGGTATTATCGCGATAATTGAAAGTCACCGGAATCGGTCCGACTTTCAAATTGAGGACCACCTTATCAACCGGTCGTCTGATAATCTCCCTTTGAATAATAAAAGCCGTACCGAGGGTAGGGTGCCCGGCGAAAGGGATCTCTGCGGCGGGTGTAAAAATACGCACCGGGTAGCCGCCGTTTTCTTCCTGGTCGGAAAGGATGAAAGTCGTCTCCGAATAATGCATTTCGTTGGCGAGGCGCTGCATTTTGACATCGGACATCATTTCGCCCGGTCTTATAACCGCCAGTTGATTCCCGGCGTACTTTTCTTCGGCGAAAACATCAACGATATATAAATTATCACGAACCATAACCATATCTCCTCGATAAATTTATACTCTCCCGGAAAACCGGTGACAGCTTTTTCGAATAAAACGGAATAAAAATAGCTTCGTTTATCAAGACTGTCAAGAAATCCCGAATAAAATAAAAGGCCGGTTAACAAACCGGCCTTAATGAAAATTACTCAGCCGCGTTCAAGGACAGGGCGTGAGCGGTTCATGAGAAAGATAGAGATAATCGATAATCCTGGTGATATCGGAAATATCCGGGTCGCCGCCGCTGCCGTTGGCATCGGCCTCCTCCGGACAACACAGCGGCTGGTGTGAAATATAAAGATAATCGATAATTGTCGTAATATCCGATATATCCGGTTCTTCTTCCCCGGAACAGTTGGTGTTACCAGTGAACCCGACACAGCAGCAGGCGTCACCGATGTCGTCACCGTTGGTGTCCTCCTGCCCGGGATTATAAACAAAGGGGCAGTTGTCACACACGTTACCGTGACCGTCGTTGTCGGAATCGTACTGGTTCTGGTTGGTTTCGGTCGGACAGTTATCGCAGACATTACCGTAACTGTCGCCATCGGAGTTGAGTTGCTCAGTGTTGGCAAGCAAGGGACAATTGTCACAGACATCACCGACCTCGTCGCCGTCGCCATCGGCCTGGTCCGGGTTGGCCGTCAACGGACAGTTATCACAGTCGTTGGGGTGCTCGTCGCCATCATCGTCGAGGTTGTCATCGTAACCAGGGCAGACATCGCACAGGTCGCCGACCCCGTCAACATCGCTATCCTGCTGGTCGGCATTGGGTTCAAACTGGCAGTTATCTTCGAAATCAAGCACGCCGTCGTTATCGTCATCATCGTCGCAAACGTCACCCCACTGGTCAAGGTCATTATTCTCCTGAAAGGGATTGTAAACGGTCGGGCAATTATCAGCCGGGTCGGGTACCCCGTCGAGGTCTTCATCTTCCGGAGCTTCGATACCGAGGTCGCTAATCGCCTGGCGCAGGGCTATGACCGCAGCCGTGCGTTCGACAAACGAGAGGGGAATATCAAAAAAGTAAAATTCAAAAGGACCCCCCAGATGCCGCCAGGCTATGGAATGGCCTTCGGTCAACGCGGAGTCCGTTCCCGAATCATAGGTGTAAACGATGTCGATACCGGAGCTGCCCAGAATCGGCAGGCTCTGGCAGGGTATGCCGCCGGTAGCGGTTATGGGATCGCTGTGTACATCCGTGGCCAGCGAATCCCACACCAGATCCGGGAAACCGGTTATCTGGCTGTGAGCGCCGACCAGGTCGGAGGAAATGGTGTAGGTACCCACATCGAGATAAGAAAGCGGCAGGGTACGGGAGTAAACCTGGAAATAATCGATATAAGCCGAATTGTGAGACCCGGGCTCGTAATCGACGGAAATGACCTCATGGCCGACGGTGCTGAAATCGCCCCAGCGTCCGAAAATGATAACCTTGCCGCCTAGCGACAGATAATAAGCGATATCCTCCAGAATTCCTCCGGCTTTCGGGAGCTGGCCGATATCGTCATAGCCGGCTCCTGATTCCGCCCCGATAACCAGCAGACCGTAATCGACCATATCAATCAAATCGACATTGGCTTTTTTGATGTAGGCGCTGTCGGAAAAATAATCATAATAATAACCGCCCAGCGCTTCGTTGAGGAGTTCTCCCGTCAGTGAAGCTTCGGAAAGAGCGAATTGATACGAAGTTCGATTGATTGCCAGAATCCGGTCGGCCTCGAGGGTAGCCGCTTTCATCGAAACCGGTTCGACTCCGCTCGTGTCGGACATGTTGTCTTCCGTATCTTTCGCCACAATCATGTATTCATGAATATCATTACCCAGTAAAGGATCATCATCGACAAAGAAAGTATCATGGATGATGTCCGGCAGCAGGTCGCCGTCTCTGATTACTTCATAATGGTCGAAATCAAGTTCGCTGTTATTCCCGCTCCAGTAAAGTTCTATACCACCAATAATGGGTAAGGCCCGCTGGTTTCCTGGCAACATCGGCAAGTAGTACGGGGTTCCGAAGATTTTATTATATTGAATGGAGCTGCGCCCCTCGTTATTGCCGGCAATAACATAGAAACCGTACCTCTGTCCTTCGGTCAAACCGGTGACGAGATAGCGGGTGCTGTCCTCGGAAATGAAGATGGAATCGAGTTGACTGGACGGCTCGGTATCATAAAAAACCCAGTAGTTGTCAACTATCGCGGGGTCGCCGGGGAACCAGTGCACCTCGACCGACTGGCCGTCACCCCCATCAAAGGTAGCGGTGGTCGTTATCGCCGGGAGCGACCGGTTGACCGTGAAGGCGGTTGCCAGCGAAGCTTTAATCATCCGGGTCATGTATTCGAAATTACAGTAGGTGGTACTGTCGGAGGGAGTATGGTAAACCGCAGAAAAGTCATACTCCTGCACAAAGATGGCGTCAAAGCCGTTCTGAATGAAGGAGGAGTGGTCGGAGCGACCGGACTGGCCCGCCAGATGGCCGGATATACCGACATACTCCGAAGCCAGGCTGCTCCACAGGTTCGAGTAAGCCTGTTCCGAGCCATAATAAAGGTTGGCCTGATTGGTGTTGGTAATTTGCGCAATCATGTCCATATTGAGCATGAAAAGAATACTGTCCCCGGCCATAGCGGCGTTGTCAGCATAATGTTCAGAACCGAGCAGGCCTGACTCCTCGGAATCAAAAGTGATAAAAACGAAAGTCATCTCCGTCTCGATATCTTTGAGCGCCCGGGCTATTTCCAGCACCCCGACCGTACCGGTACCGTTGTCATCGGCCCCGGGACTCCCGGGTACGGCGTCATAATGTCCCCCGATAACTATCTGCCGGTTGGGGTAGAGGCTGCCGGTCTTGACCGCGACCACGTTGCGGCTGGTAACCGGTGAATAATCCCAAAGCTGTAAGCCCGTAAAATAGTCGTAATAAACATTGGTATAACCAAACTGCAAAAATTTGTTCCTTATCCATTCACTGGAAGCATAGCAGGAATCGGTTCCCGTCAGCCGGCCATTGAAGGCTTCCAGTCGATACAGGTAGGCTTCAGCTGAATCCTGGTCGACGCGGCTGATGATGGTGTCCAGATCGACATTGCTTAAAAGCGATTGAGCATCTATCCTCGCCGGCGACCGATAGGTAATTTCCAGATGTTGATTGTTGAGGGGAATCAGGTCCGTACCCGCTTCGGATTGCGCCTGCCCCGGATAATTCAATTTCAGGATTCGCAGGTCATCCCGTTCAAAAATTTTCGGGTACTTTTCAACGTTTTGCATATCCCGGCGGTTGTCAACCGCGAGGAGATCCACCGCGATATCAGAGGCAAGGAATACAATCTCAAGTCCTTCAGTTTTCAGCTGTTCGGCCGTCTCCTTATCGGCGATAACCAGATAGCCGTCTGTCAGCCGATAAACCGGCACAACTTCGGCGGTTGACAGTTTTTCCGCCTCAAAACTGCTGGTCACTTTTACCCGATAAAGTTCACCCGGGATTTTATCGGCCGCAACGGGTCCGACCAGGATAACAGATGTAAGGATAGTAAAAAGTATTTTTCGAAACATCGGGGGAATCCTCCATTCATGCTATATATAAGACGGGATGTGTATTATATAAGTTTAATGTTAATATAACATGAATATTAAAATTTTGCAAATAATAACACCCGGTTATTCTTTAACTTTAAGTAGGGTTTAAAAACAGATCTTGCGCCGAGGCTTGCGTTATTCCTGAAGATGAATCTCTCCCGCCCGGGCAACCGCCATTTCGGTCAGGAAAGGACCGACTCCCTCGTAAATAATAACCGAGGAAAAAATCACCGCTCCTATATTTTGCCCCAGATCAGGATAAATATCGGCCACCGAAATCACCAGCCCGATGGCCACTCCCGCCTGGGGCAGGAGGGCCATACCGAGATTATTGACTACCTTCGGCTCCATGGCATATTTCTTACCCACGAAAAACGAGCCGATATATTTGCCCAACGGTCGGGCCAGCAGGTAAGCCAGACCCAGAAAGCCCAGGTTCCAGAGAGTATTGAGATGCAGACTGGCCCCTGAAAGGACAAAAAAAGCAATATAAAAGGGCATTTCCGTCTGTCTCAACTCGGCGTAAACCAGCCGGTGCATTATCGACAGGTTATTGGTAATGGTGCCTATCAACAGGCATATAATCAGATAGGAAATGCCGATGGTGTTGGCCAGCCCTATAGCCAGCAGAAGGCCGCCGATAATCACCAGAAGCAGTTCCGAAAGGTCGTCGATTTTCTGTTCCCAGAAAGTAATCATGGCCGCCACCGCTCCGCCGATTAATACCGAGAGTACGAGTTCTTTAAACAGCATTAAGGCTACCGACCAGAACAGCTCCCCCTCCATCAAATTGTAAAAAGCGAAACAGACTCGAAACATCACCAGGCAGAGAATATTGTTTATCGCCACCACCGCCAGGAGGGTTTCGGTCAGAGGACCGCGGGCTTTATATTCCCTTATGACCAGCAGGGTGACGCCGGGAGCGGTGGCGATGCTGATTGCACCAAGGAGCAGGGACAGTCCCCAGTCCCGGGTAATCGCCAGCGACAGGCCCATCACCAGGATAAACGCCCCCAGGCTTTCGGCCAGCGCGATATAGATGACTTTACGACCCATCGACTTCAAATGCTGCAGCTCAATCTCTCCCCCGATTGCGAACAGGATCAACCCGAGTGCAATGTCGTTAACGAGAGAAACGCTTTCCAGAGCGCTCGTTGAAATTAAGCCGATTACCGAGGGTCCGAAAATCAGACCGGTCAGCATGTACCCGGTCACCCGCGGAATCCTGACCGAATGCGACAGTTTCCCGCCCAAAAGACCCAGCAGGATTACCAGGCCTACACTTAATAAGCCGTAAATCTGCATGAATAAATCCGTTAAAACTTTCGATTTTATAATAGGTTTGTCCCCGGCAGGTGTCAACTTAAGATTGGGTGTATAAAAGAAATTTCATTATAAAAAATAAGAATATAAGAACTTGTTGAATAATATCAACTTGATAACGACATTAAAGTTATCAGTGTTGACAAATATGAAAAAATCAATATATTGAAATGAAAAATAATTTGAACGTATCGATTCAAATTTCCAAGGTACTCACTTTTTATCACCCACCTGGAGGGTAGTATGTCGGGCAATAAAGCCACAGCATCTTTAAATTCGTGCCGTATCGTTTCTCTTATCGTGATTGTAGTGTTGATTCTTCTTGCCGTTAACAGCATTTTGGGTCAGGATTATGACAGTATTCCCATCACTCGCTGGGCTGACCCCCGGGGCAGTCAACCGCTCAGCTACGAGCAATGGCAAACCCGGGTCGGACAACCGGGACCGTTTAAAAACAAATCGGTTTATAAAAGCGCTCCCCTCAAAGACGGTGACAGCGGCAAATGCTGCCTGGTCGTCAACGATTCCCTCTACCCCCTGATACAGACCTCTCTGAACCAGTATATCGCCGACCTGACGGCGGAGGGTTACGAGGTCGAGGTGCACACCTCATCCGGCGGCACTGCCCAGACCTTCCGGCAATTCCTGCAGAGCCTGTACGCCGAGGGGATGGAAGGCTGCGTGTTGATCGGTGATTTACCCGTCCCCTGGTATGAAGCCGAATGCTGGGAAAGCCATGACGAATTTCCAATAGACCTCTACTACATGGACCTCGACGGCGTATTTCTCGATATCGATACCGACGGTCTGCTCGATTCGCACGGTGGGAATGTCGAATCGGATATCTGGTTCGGCCGCCTGACTCCTTCGACCCTTACTTTCACCGGCAAAAACCAGGTTACCCTGCTTCAGAATTATTTTACCAAGAACCACCTCTACCGCACCGGTCAAATGGCCCGATACAGAAGGGCACTGGTGTATATCGATGATGATTGGGAACCGTTCGACCAGTCATGGAGCAATAACGTGGGCGAGGCTTACCCCGACCGAACCCTGGTCAGCGACCCCTTTACCACCTGGGACAGCGATTATGAGAACCGGTTGCCGGAAAATTACGAATCCATCCTGGTCTGCGTACATTCCTGGCCACAGGGTCACGCCTTCAAGAATCCCGCCGAGAACTGGAGCTATACGTATAACAGCGAGGTCGTCAACATCGACCCCCGCGCACATTTCTATAATCTTTTCGCCTGTTCCAACTCCCGTTATATCGAGGCTGAAAACATGGGCGGCTGGTACGTCTTCCGCGACGACAACGGTCTGGCCTCAATAGGCAGCACCAAAACGGGTGCCATGCTTCAGTTTGGATATTTCTATCAACCCTTCGGACAGGGCAAAACCATCGGGGAGTCGTTTAAAGACTGGTTTACGGTTATCGCCGGGGGTGGTTTCTCTATCGACGAACTCTGCTGGCATTACGGCATGACCCTTCAGGGCGACCCGACCCTGCGTACCTCGGATTATTGCCTGGACAGTGACAGCGACGGTTACGGCGACCCGGGACACCCGGAAAACATTTGTGCGAATGACAACTGCCCGTACATATATAATCCCGACCAACTCGCCAGTGACGAGGACGCCCTTGGTGACGCCTGCGATAACTGCCCGGCGAAGTTCAACCCGCTCCAGGAAGACCTCGACGGCGACGGGGTCGGCGACAGCTGCGACAACTGTCTCGAAGTTTACAATCCCGACCAGCAGGACAAAGATTTAAACGGTACGGGTGACGCCTGCCAGGGCTGTTGCCAGGGTTACACCGGCAACGCCGACTGCTCCTTCAGCGAGGTACCTGACATCGCTGATATCACCCGCCTAATCGATTACCTGTACCTGTCTCATCTGGAGTTGTGTTGTCCCGGGGAAGCCGATATCAACGCCTCGGGCGGTGAACCGGATATCTCCGACATCACCCGCCTGATAGACCGTCTCTATCAATCGCACGACCCGCTGCCCGACTGCCCGTAAATCGACGGCGAAAGAAGCGGTTACCAACCTGAACGCCGAAATCGA
>JAFGNW010000249.1 GCA_016926795.1 Candidatus Zixiibacteriota bacterium | reverse complement strand
GTTACACCGGTTTGTTCCAGAAGTTTTTTCACTCGTCAATTCTCCCCTATAATGAATCCGTTCTGATAAAAGTGGTCATGGAATTCGTTTTAGTCTGCGATTTAATGTCTTCCCAGATAACCTGTACGTCAACCTGACGCAGGTGATTGCCCGCCGAGGAAACCTGCCAGGTGCGGACTACCTCGCCCACCGTATCGGAGCCGCTCCCGACCGCCAGGTCGTTCATTCCCCGAAACTGTTCAATCTTTTCCTGCAGGAGGTTGGTGGCAATAGTCGTCTTATTCGACCAGTCGTTACCGTCCAGGGCCACCATCGCCATATTCATCAAAAGCAACAGCGCCATGCTGAGTATTATCATGGCAATGAGAACCTCAAGGATGGTAATGCCTTTTTCATTGGATATTATTGTTGTATTATTCATAATAAGTACCCTTATTTTTTTGACTTAAGAAGTAAATCTTGTGCCATTAAAATAGAAAACCCGTCAGGTCCTGTCTTCTGGCGGTATCTCGATGTGGGACATGAGGTTGTATGATTATAAATTGTAACGTTCAGATTATCTTTGTTGATTTTTGCGTATTTTCCCGTATCTGATAATATTAGGTATCCCATAAGATATGGGACTAACCCAATATAATTAATAGAATTGAGGAGTTAAGATGAAGCGACGAAATATATACTCCGGTTCACCTTTTGAGGCTCAAATCGGTTTTTCCCGAGCGGTGCGAATCGGTAGTATTGTAGCGGTAGCCGGGACAGCCCCGATCGCTCCCGGCGGCGCCACCGCCTGTCCGGGGGATGCCTACGGTCAGGCTCGACGATGCCTGGAAATAATCGAAAAAGCCGTAACCGAAGCCGGAGGCAGACTAACCGATATTATTCGCACCCGCATTTATGTCACCGATATGTCCCGCTGGGAAGAAATCGGCCACGCCCACAGTGAGTTTTTCAGCGATATCCGCCCGGTCTCGACTTTGGTGGAGGTCAAGGGGCTTGCCCGGCCCGACTGGCTGGTGGAAATCGAGGCGGATTGCTTAATCAGCGAATAAGTTTTTTTTGTTCCGGAACTGTTTGGCGATTGATACTGTTTTACAGGATATAAATTTAAGAAAGGAATACTTTATGAATAAGAACGTCGGGACCGCCGACAGAGTCATCAGAATTATTATCGGCCTGGTTATACTCGCTCTGGGTATTTATTACAAGAGTTGGTGGGGTCTCCTGGCTATAATCCCCCTGGGAACGGCCATCGTCGGTTTCTGCGGGCTATATCCCCTTCTGGGGCTCAACACCTGTAAAAGAAAATAACCGGATGTCGATTATCGGCCTCGTAAACTGATTGCTTTTCACTCGGGAATTTACCATATAAATAAACAGTAGAATATACAATATCAGGCGAGGTATTATGCTTTTCGGAGCCCATGAATCAATAGCGGGCGGGATTTTCAACGCTGTTTACCGGGGGCGATGGGCTACCTGTGACGTTATACAGATTTTCAACAAATCCAACAACCAGTGGCGGGCCAAGAAATTCGCCGTCGACGAAATAGAAAAATATTTTCAGGCTATCGAGGAGACCGGGGTAAGGGTGGCCTGCTCGCACACCAGCTACCTGATCAACATTGCTTCGCCGGACAAAAACCTCAATGAAAAATCATTTAAATCGCTTCGGGAGGAGATGGAACGCTGTGATGTTCTTAAAATCCCCAACCTGGTAATGCATCCCGGCTCTCATGTCGGCGCCGGCGAGGATGTCGGTTTGGACCGAATCGCCGGAAATCTGAATCGTCTGTTTGATGATTTACCCGACAACCGGGTTGTCATCTGCCTCGAAACCACCGCCGGACAGGGCAGCAATCTGGGGTATCGGTTCGAACAGCTGGCTTCCATAATCAATAAGGTAGATAATAAAAAACAGATGGGGGTCTGTCTTGACACCTGTCATATTTTCACCGCCGGTTACCCGTTGACGGAACCGAAAGACTACAAAAAAACGATGAAAACCTTTGACGACACCATCGGCCTGAAGCGTTTGAAAATAATTCACCTCAACGATTCGCTGAAGGAGTTCGCCTCCCGTCGCGACCGGCACGAGCACATCGGGCAGGGTTTTATCGGCCTGGAGGGATTTTGCCATTTCGTTAACGACCGTCGTCTAAAAAAAATACCAATGATTCTCGAGACACCCAAGGGGGAAGACCTGATAGAGGATATAGAGAATCTGAAAATATTGCGTTCGCTGGTCAAAAAGTGAACAGCCGGTCATAAGGGTGCTCTTTTTTATCCCGATACCACTTGCTAATGAGAATCAATTACTTTACTATAAGAACCTATGAAACTGGGAATAATAGGCAAACCGCAGTGCGGCAAGACGACTATCTTTAACGCCGCTTCGCATCAGCAGGAAACGGTCGGCGATTTCAGCCAGAGTTCGCACCGGGCGGTTATAAAAGTGCCCGACTCACGGGTGGACCGGATTGCTGAGTTAATCAAGCCCGATAAGGTCACTTACGCCGAGGTCGAATTCCTCGATGCGCCGGGTTTTACCGGCAAGGGCAAGGAAGCCGGGGCGATGGAAATAAATCCGGAGATACGCATGATGGACGCCCTGATTCTGGTTATCGATTATTTTTCCGACCGGGCCGATCCCGAGCGGTATATTCGAAACCTGATAGATGAAATGATTTTATCCGACCAGGTGCTTATTGAGAGCAATCTCGAGAAAAAATCGCGCAAAATTAAATTGACCGGCGATAAAGCCGGCACTCATGAACTCGACCTGCTGCAAAAATGCTTGACCCATCTCGAAGAGGAAAAGCCGCTGATTGATATGGAATTCAGCGATGACGACGACAAGCTGCTGCGCGGCTATATGTTTTTGACCCGCAAACCGCTTTTGATTGTTCTGAATATTTCCGAGGACAAACTCCCTGAAGTGGATAAAATACAGCGGGATTTCAACCGGTTTGTCCAGCCGAAAAAACAGGAATTAATGGTCATGTGCGGCAAAATACAGATGGAACTGGTGTCGCTGGATGAAGACGAAAGGCAGGCTTTTCTGAAGGAACTGGGTATTTCCGGTATGGCCGTTGACCGGTTCATCCAGAAATCTTACGGTTTGCTGGGGCTGATATCTTTTTTGACCACCGGTCCGCCGGAAACCCGCGCCTGGACTATCAAAAAAGGCATCACCGCCCAGAAAGCGGCGGGTGTCATTCATTCCGATATTGAAAGGGGCTTTATCCGCGCCGAGGTCGTTAAGTTCGATGATTTTATACAGCTTAAAACCCCCTCGGCTATCAAGGCGGCCGGGAAAATGCGGCTCGAAGGAAAAGAGTACATTATCGAAGACGGTGACGTCATTTTGTTCCGGTTCAACGTTTGAGGTTACGGAACCTCAGACGGGGTCTTGGGTTTAATTTATAAAGGTGTTCAATTTTTGCTCAACCCGGTCGATAATCGGTATAACAGGAATTTTTCTAAGGTGAGTGGGATTATATAATTATGGAAGATTACAAAACCGAGTTAGAGGAACAGGAAAAACAGAGCGAAATACAAATTCTGCCGGTCCTGCCGCTGAAGGGAACGATAGTCTATCCTTTCCTGGTGGTGCCGCTGATGATTCAGCAATCGGAACAGGCTCGTTTAGTCGATGAGGCTTTGATGCGGGGCTCCCGAATCGGGCTGTTTCTGCAAAAGGACCCCAAGCAGGAAAATCCGGGGCCGGATGACCTGTACCGGGTCGGCACTTCCGGTAATATTCTCAAGATGCTGCGTTTCCCCGACGGAACGGTCCGGTTCCTTATACAAGGCTTGAGCCGGATAAAAATCCGCCAGTTTGTTTCGACCAGTCCTCACCTCCAGGCGGAGGTCGAGTTGGTGGAGGAGAACGCGGAGAACACCATCAAAATGGAAGCTCTCCAGAGAAATATACACGAGCAGGTAAAAAATCTGGTGGAACTGGCTCCGTATCTGAACGAGGAGTTCCATGTTACGGCTATCAACCAGGATACGGCTTCGAAGCTGGTTGATTTCGTTGCCTCCAATTTGAATATCTCCCTGCAGCAGAAACAGCAGGTTCTCGAACAGGCCAATATCCTGAAACGGATGCAGATGCTCTATCAGTTCATCAATAAAGAGATCGAGGTGCTGGAGCTGTCGCAAAAAATTCAGGCTCAGGCAGCCAATGAGCTGGGCAAATCCCAACGCGATTATATTCTCCGCGAACAGTTGAAAGCCATCAAGCGGGAACTGGGAGATTTGGACGAGAAGGGGGACGCGGCTGATTTTGAAAATAAGATTAAGGATGCAATGATGCCCGACTATGCCGAACAGGCCGCCTATAAAGAGCTGGACCGCATGTCGAACATGAATCCCTCCTCGGCCGAGTACACCGTTTCCCGCACCTACCTCGACTGGCTGGTGGTGCTCCCCTGGGGCAAATCCACCGAGGATATCCTGGATTTGAAGAAAGCCAAGAAGGTGCTCGATGAGGACCATTACAATTTGCTGAAGGTCAAAGACCGTATTCTGGAGCACCTGGCGGTACGGAAGTTGAAGTCGGACATCAAGGGCCCGATCATCTGCTTTGTCGGCCCGCCCGGAGTAGGGAAAACTTCCCTGGGGCGCTCCATCGCCCGCGCCATGGGGCGTGAGTTCGCCCGCATCTCGCTGGGCGGGATGCACGACGAGGCCGAGATTCGCGGCCATCGCCGCACCTACATCGGCTCCATCCCGGGCCGGATATTGCAGAGCATCAAACGCTGCGGTTATAACAATCCCGTTATCATGCTCGACGAGGTCGATAAAATCGGTTCCGATTTTCGCGGCGACCCGGCCTCGGCCCTGCTCGAGGTGCTCGACCCGGAACAGAACGATACTTTCACCGACCATTATCTCGACCTGCCGTTCGATTTGTCGCGAGTGATGTTTATCACCACCGCCAACTGGATGGAACCGATTCCGCACGTTCTTCGCGACCGCATGGAGGTTATCGAGATTCCCGGTTACACCGATATCGAGAAACTGCAAATAGCCAAACGGCACCTGATTCCCAAGCAGCTGGAGAATCACGGCTTGAACCGGGACAACCTGGCTTTCCATGACAGCGCCATCAGGATGCTGATTGACGGTTACACCCGCGAAGCGGGATTGAGAAATCTGGAGCGCGAGATAGCTTCGGTGGCCCGCAAGGTGGCCCGCAGAGTAGCCTCGGGCAGCAAGAAAAAACTGGCCCTGAAAGCCGAGGATATCTCCAAACTCCTGGGTCCGGTTAAATATTCACGGGAAGTTCTCTCCCGTCAGGGACGGATCGGAGTGGTTCCCGGCCTGGCTTATACCTCGGTGGGGGGTGAAGTTATTTTTGTCGAGGCGACCACTATGCCGGGCAAAAAGAATTTCATGCTGACCGGTCACCTGGGCGATGTCATGAAGGAATCGGCCCAGGCGGCGCTGTCTTTCATTCGGTCCAATTGCGAGGCCTTCAATCTCGACCCGGACCTTTTCGAAAATCGGGAAATCCATATCCACGTCCCGTCGGGCGCCACACCCAAAGACGGACCTTCGGCCGGTATCACTATTGCAGTGGCGCTGGCATCGCTTCTGACGCAGCAGCCGGTGAAATCCTGTACGGCCATGACCGGCGAAATCACCCTGCGCGGTGAACTGCTGCCGATCGGTGGTCTGAAAGAGAAAATGCTTGCCGCTGTCAGGTTGGGCGTGAAAACGGTTATTCTGCCCGAGGACAACCGCAAGGATGTCGGCGATATTCCCGCGGAGATTAAAAAGAAAGTCAAAATGAAATTCTTTTCCGATGCCCTGCTGGCGGTTAAATTTGCACTTGATAAACCTTCGACGGAAAAGTCCGGCAAAGAGATTAAAAGCGGAAACAAGTGTAAAGTCTGATTCACAGGATTTGATTATGAAACTGGTCACATCGGCTCAGATGCGCGCGGTTGACCGGGAAGCCATCGAAAATCAGGGTATCCCCGGGCCGGAGTTGATGGAACACGCCGGGCGGGGGATCGCTGAAGGTATCTTAGAAAACCTCATTGAAAATCCCGATGAAACCACCGCCGTTATTTTCTGCGGTAAGGGTAACAACGGCGGTGACGGTTTTGTTATCGGTCGCTATTTGCACCAGGCGGGAGTCAATGTGGTTATTTTTTATATCGGCTCTCCGGATAAAATGTCGCCCGACGCCCGTTTGAATTTTGACCGGGCTGGAAAACTCGGTCTGGATCTGTTCGAAGTCAAATCCATCGAGGAGCTGCCCGAGGAACTGGATTGTGATATTATTGTCGATGCCGTTTTCGGCACCGGGTTCGAGGGTGTCCCGAGGGGATTGACCAAAGATTTGATCGAGTACATCAACTGGCAGGACGCCCATATCGTAGCGGTGGATATGCCCTCGGGGCTCAACGCGGACAACGGTCAACACGAGGGTGCCGTGGTCGCGGCTGATTATACTTTCACCCTGTGCCTGCCCAAATACGGTTTGTATCTTTCGCCCGGGCGGGAGCTGTCGGGCACGGTCGAGACGGTGCCGATTGGGGTGCCGGATGAAATTATCGAAAAATTCAATTTTAAAAACGAGTTGATAACGCCCGAATATGTATTCGAAACCTTACCGGAACGGGCACCCGACGCGCACAAGGGGGATTTCGGCAAACTGTTTATCCTGGCCGGTTCAACCGGTCTGACCGGGGCGGCTTCAATGGCCGGTGAGAGTGCGGCCCGGAGCGGAGCGGGACTGGTCAAG
>JAFGNW010000248.1 GCA_016926795.1 Candidatus Zixiibacteriota bacterium | reverse complement strand
GATTCGATACCCTTGGCCAAAGAAAAAATGTTGGATGTGACCTTACAGACAGAATCAGCAGTGTCAGGTTAAGTCTGAGCTAATACAGCTTATCCGTTCCCTAAATCAAGCAAAAAACAACTCGGAAAGGCCAAAAATCTTTAAGACGAGGTCATTAATAATCCTTTGGATAATCCAAGTCATGATCAAGTAACCTTCCACCACTACCACCAAGTTGTTTAGAGCGATGCATATGAAATTCAGCCATGGTCAATTGACCCAAACCCCTATAAACATCAGCAAGAATAACGTGAAATTCACTGTCTTTGGGATAACGATCAACAAGTTCTGTTATAGCCTCCAGGGCTTCTTCATACTCTTTAATTTGGTTTAATGCCAAAGCAAGGTAATAGAAACCTGACTCTCTTTCTGGAGCCAACTGAGTAATCCGCAATGCTGCTTTGATAGTTTTGTCATATTGACCAACTCTGTAGCAGGATTCGGCAAGTTCAAGAAGCCAGTCAATGTCCTCTGGATTGCATGCAACAATGGATACTAACTCCCTGATAGTATGACTATCCGCATCCTTAAACTTAACATCTCGTTGTAACTGTCCTCTAACTCGCATTATAAATCGACCCAGCATATTTCGGCCGGTACCATCGCTTCCATCTCCCCAGTAATTACCGTGGTCACTTCTATATAATAGATTCGCATCTCTAGTGCCCACAAGAAGCTCGCCAAGTTCAAGATGTTGAGTAAATTTACACTTAAGAGCTTGTAGCATAACGTCATTTTTAATGCATTCCCATTTACTACTGGCCACGAAAGGTCCTTCTTGATGAGCTATCCACATCGCCTCATCAGGGCTTTTCGCTTCACGAATCTTATTGATAATGTGAGAATCACAGAACTTTCTACCCTGGTAATAATGCTCAACTGTAGGCCATACCATATCCAGTATAATGATAGGGTGGCGACTACCATTAGAAAGCCACTCGTGCGATTGATTAAACTGAATCGTATTTGTTATCATATTATTTCGCATCTTCAATTAACTCAAGTCTGTGATAATAAGATTAAATATATTAACCATTTCGTCCTTGGTTATTATACTACTATTATTGTGACTAGGTCATAAAAAAGTCAAGATTTTTGGAATTATTATTTCTGGTACTAGCAACTGGTACCAAAGTGGGTAACAATAAAAAGGATTGAAAGCCAAACTTAATCAGCCAATCCGAGCGGCCTTTTCATATAATATCACAAAAAAATCAAATTGGCTATATAACTCGAGTCTACCTGCACAATCGAGAACAATTTATAACCCCTATTTCATAATCATTTCAATATAGTTATAATTTTCAACCTTTTCCTGAAATAAAATGTGTGCTTTGGCAAATTTCTTTCTATCCCAACTGCCGTCGTCATACCGCGTGTGCAAATCGTCAAATGCCGTTGCTGATACTATGAACGAGTCCAGCGATATGTCTTTCTGTCCTGATCGCTTACAAATGGCAATCCCGTGCCCGGCAGATGTCCTCATCTGCCGCTTTATAAGCTACTCTCCCCTGTTGTATCCCCAACCGCCACCGTATCCCCCATAAACTCCGCCAGGGGCGGGGTGTTGAACCATTTCATATAGATAGCTTCATAGGAACCGTCAGCCTTCATCGTCCGCAAAGCCTCATTTATCTTTTCTAACAGCGCCTTATCTTTCTTACGAACAGCGATACCGTAATGCTCGGTCGAGAGCAGCTCCCCCACCGTTTTAGCCGCCCGGTTCTGCTCGATATAGGTCAGCGTGGTCGGGAAATCGTTCAGCACGGCGTCGAGATTGCCGTTGGCCATATCGATAAAGGCCGCCCCGATGTTGTCGTATGAATATACATGAACACCGTCGAACTTCTTCGCCATAATCTCCCCGGTAGTGCCCAGTTGCACCCCGACCCGCTTCCCCCGCAGGTCATCAACGCTTTTAATATAGGTGTCCCCGACCGGCACCGCCACTATCTGGCCGGCCCGGTAATACGGCTCCGAAAAAGACACCACCGCCATCCGCTGGGGAGTAATGGTCATCGAGCTGATGGCGACATCGAATTTCCGGTTGTTCAAACCCGGTATCATACCGTCAAACGGCGTCACGATAATTTCCGGCTTCCAGCCGTTGAGCTCGCAGATGCAGCTTATCAGGTCTATATCGAAACCCTCCGGTTCCCCGGTGGCGGTGTTGACCGTTTCGAAAGGCGGGTAGGTGGCATCGCTGCCGATGCGCAGAACCTTCCGCTCACTGATATCCGGCTGTTTTTCGGATGTACAACCGGTTAACAGCAAAACGACTGTCATACAAATAAAGATTTTATTCATTAAAACTCACCTCGTTATAATTTTCAATGAAATCAATAGAGAAAAGAATAGCAACTTTTTATTTATCCATAAAAAAAACCGGTTCGCACTGGGCGAACCGGCTTTGCAGATAGAAGGAAGGATTAGTAAAAATCTATAGAGACAGAGCTTAGGTTGTCTTCGAGATTGACATCGATTTTGCTTCTCAGCGAATCGTAACTATCGTTCAGGAAATATCCCTGCTGCTCGACCAAGCCGATTTCATCGAACAATTCCCGGTACTCGCCACCTTTGATTTTCAAACCGGAGCTGGTGGGCACCCGCAGCCGCAGGCTCGATTCGTCGCCCCCCAGGTTGATCACCACCCGCGGTTCCATATCACCCAGTTTGAGGTAAATATCCGATTCCTTGGCGTTGAGTTCTAGCTCCCTCAGGGGCGTGGTGGACAGGTTCAGGTGAATGTCGGCGTTTTTCCCGAAACATTTCAAAAACAGCGGCAGCACTTTCGAGAAGGACAGATACCAGTCGCTGCGCTCGTCGGTTTCAATCTTGACCAGACCACCGATTAGGTTTCGCGACCGGCCTTTCACATCGATATACGCCTCGTCGTTTTCCCAGTTGAAATCTATTTTGGGTTTCCGGGTAAATTTTCTAAAACGGCTGTATAAAAGGTCGCTTGACGAAGCATCCCGGATAGTCAGGTCGTTCTCATCAAGGTCGACGGTAGCGTGGACCGCCTTAAGAGTCGGGTACATATCAAGACGATAGGTGGATGCTTCGAAAAAGCTGGAGTCACTCCCCCCATAGCTGCCGGTGTAGGCAATATAAATGCCGCCGACCAGCAGGAATACCGATGAAAGGTAAGCGATGAACTCCGCCCGCGACCGGGTAAATATCTTTTCGATACCCACCGCAATCAGGAAAAAGGGAAAGAACGCCAGCAGGTCGATAAAGAAATTATAATTGATAACATCGATATTCTTAAGCAGGATTAAAACGCCGAACAAAATCAGCAGCATGCCCCATCTGAATCTCGCCGGTGTCATAATTATACCCCTCAGTTTTTTCCGTTAATATTTATATGTTGCCCGTTGACTTCGCCGGGATTTATTTTGCCTCTTCGAAATACACCCCAGAAAATTATAACCAGCCCGGCCACGATGAGAAACACCGGCCAGACATCGTCAAATTCGAACCAGTACCAGTACTCTCGGGCCAGTATCAAAATACCGAGGCCGACCAGAATCAAACCCGGCAGATATTTATTCCAGGGGGATAGTTTATATTCGGGATTGGGAGCCGCGACATCGAGCGGTCGAAGCGGGATAAGTATCCAGGCGATTATATAAGACAAAATCCCGATACCCGGCAGAATAAAAAGCAAAACCGTTATGATTCTGACCAGGGTCGGGTCCAGTTCAAAATACTCGCCCAAACCGCCGCAAACACCCCCGATGATTTTACTTTCTCTCGAACGGTACAGACGTTTATTCATAAAATTAACTCCTCGTGTCTAAACGGCTTAGCTTTCTTTACGAAAAACCGCTCGAAAAGTTGTCCCTTTTATAAAATGCCCCTTAATTTTGGTCTGAAAGCTGCCGCAAATATAATTGAGCCAGTTCCCGGTTGGGAGATTTTTCGTCCCGGGCGACTTTCTCGATAATTGCCGAAACCGACCGGTATTCCTCCCTGTCGTCGGTCAGGAGAGCTATTTTATAACAGATCTGGATCAGGTCGTTTTCAATATCGGCCGGGGAACGCGGCACCTTGTTCTTGATATCCTCCCCTTTCAAAGACTGTACCAACCCCGTCTTTTCTTGCCACCGACCTTCAGCAACTATAAGGCGCGACAACGAATCCTTTTGCAGACGAAGGTTTGCCAGACTCTCGGCTTCCGACTCTTTAACGGGCGGTATCGATTCATAGAGAGCCGTCTTTTCCTCAGCCTTTTGTACCGCTCGCTGAAGCTGATTAGCCGTCGCGGTCGGTTCGACAGCGCCAGGTTTTGTCAGTCCCTTTTTGGAATGCTCGGCAACATCTTCCCGGCTCTTCTCTATTACCGCCGACGAGGGAACTTGCCGGATATCCGAAGGCTCAGGACTAGTCGGGGATACAGCGCGCAAACTTACATCAGGCCTATCCGCCTTCTCAGAAATGACCTCATCGGAGCGTCCTACCTCCCTTGGTTGTTCAACCTCCGGGATCTCCCTGTCGGCAAGGTCTTCATCGCCCTCAGCGGGCCGGACTTGTTTCAATTCATCCGTAATCTTTTCCATACCTGTATCAGCCGGGGTTTCAACCTTGGGTATGTTCAACAGTTTTTGCTCGGGTTTCTCTTCGTGCCAGATTTCATTCCGGTGAATTCCAACGACCGTTAAAAACACCACCGATGCCGCCACCGCCACCAGTTTCCAGGTCAGGCCGAACCAGCGCGAGGGTGCTATTTCAGTTACCTGCGTCTCCTTGTCGAAACCCAGGCTTTTCTCTATCTTACGAGCTGATTCTTCCCAGTACTCTTCACCATCAAGCTGACTGTGCTCCTCGACCAGCCGGTCCAGCTTTTCGAATTCCTCCAGGAGCTTCCGGCATTCCTCGCATTCTTTCAAATGTTCCTCGATAACGATCCGTTCCTCGGGCTTCAGGTTGTTATCGTAAAAGGCGGAGATCCTGTCTTTAAAATAACCGTGATCCATCGTTTCCTTCTACCTTACGCTTTGCTTTAAAAAGCGTCATAATAAATCCTTCAACGCCTCCATCAACATCTGCCGGGCGCGGTAGAGACGCGAGTCCACCGTCCCGGGGGGAACGTTTAAAAAGCTCGAAATTTCCTCGTAACTTTTATTTTCGAAATGCCGCAGGACAAAAACCGACCGGAATTTGACCGGCAATGCTTTCAGTGCCCTGTAAAACCGCTTCTTGCCTTCGGTATCGAGCAGTTTCTCCAGCGGCCCCAACTCCTGTGAAACCGGGTCGAAACCCTTCTCCTGTATCTTCTCCAGCGACTCTTTCTTTTCCTCCCGGCTGATCTGGTTGTAAGCCGAGTTGCGGGCGATAACAGCCAGCCAGGGATAAAAAGCATACTCCGGGTTGAATCTTTCCAGCGCCTTCCAGGCTTTTATAAACGTTTCCTGCACAATATCTTCTGTCTGGTCAAAAGACCCCGTTAAACCGTAAATATATCTAAAAAGTTTTTTCTGATGCATTCGGATCAACTGCCCGAATGCCTTTTGGTCACCGTTCTGGGCGCTCTCGACCAACCGCCTTTCTGTACTCTTATCACCGGGGGAGGTACCGTCCTGGACACCTTCACCAACCTTATTTACCGCCTGCGGGTTGTTTTCTTCCCGAAATTCTTTATTCATTGATTCCGTGTTTCCCCGGTGAGTTTCAGAGCCAGTGCCTCCAGGACCAGAGCCGGTTTGAGCTTGCCTTTTCTAAGGTCGGCGTCGGTGCGGGCGATTTCAATTAAAATATCTTCCAACTGCTCGTTTTCATATTTCTCGGCCTGGCTGCGAAAACGGTAGGTCAGCCAGCGACGGTGCGCCTCCAATTGTTTGTTGTTCTTCACCTTGTACAACGAAATAAAATGCAGTCCCAGAAAATAAAGAATCCCGGTCGGGCTGTTCCCGTCAGCGATAAGCTTTTCGATCTGCTGCAGGACCTTTTTGCTTTGACCCTCGATTATATGGTCGGCCAGCGTGAACACCGTGTATGCCTGGTACCCGGCGGCGACCTCCCGGATATCCTCAAGGGTGACCGTCTGGCCTTCTTCCTTGTAATTTAAAAGCTTGTCGGCCTCGGCTTCCAGCGCCCCGCGATTTCCGGCAATTAGCTCGGTCAACAGAGTCAGCGCTTCCGGATCGATTTTCAGATTATTCTTCTCCAGCTTGCGGTGAACCATCCGTCGCACCTCGATATCAGTCAGTTTGTTGAACTCTATCGACATCACAGCGGTCGTCATATTCCGGTAAAAGGCCGATTTCTTCTTGGGGGCTTTGTCCGCCGGACTGCTCAAAACCACAATCCGGTTGGGGTCAACCGGGGTCAGCATTCTTAGGATTTTATCAATATCTTCTTTTTTGTAGTTCTGGATATTGGTTACCGCGATTAGCTGCTTCTCCCCCAGCATGGGATAAACAGCCATCTCGGCCTGAAGGTCGGCGCAGGCGGTTTTTTTGCCGTCGAAGCGGCGGTAATTGGTAATTAATTGCAGGTCGGGGATAAACTGGGAGGCAAGGTATTTCTCCGCCTCGATAATTCGGTAATCATCCTCGCCGAAAAAATAATATACCGGCTGGAACTTACCGGAACTGATTTCTTTTAAAAACTCACCAGGTGTTTTGGTAGCCATGGTACAAAATACCAAAGCCGCCCGGTCGGGGTCAATCTAAAAGAGAATCGTAGGCGGAATTATCCCAGGTGGGCACCCATTCCAGCGAGAAGCGGTATTTATCCCGGTATTTTTTGGCCTTCTCCATCAGGGGCGAGAACATCTCGGGGCTTTCCTCGCGCTGGTTGACGAGATTTATCACCCGCTGGTTATTGCCGAATATCTGGTAGGTATGGTTGGAGAAATATTTCTGGTTGGAGTCGATAAACTCCAGCAGGGCCAGCAGGGAGGCGAAATCGCCGTGGTCGAGATTGACGGCGTCGAACGGGGCCTTGAACCGGATGCCGATATCCGGGATAAAGAAGGTTACCACGGCTGATTTACCGGTATCGTTTTCAGCCGGGAGTTCGTATGAGCCAAAGAAGCAGTCCATGATGGTTATAAAGGCAAGATTTGTGCCTTGCTTTTCGAATTTTACCCGCCCCTCTAAGATGTTGATATGCTGACAATTACACGTGTATAGACTTCATCCCATACCGCACCGACTGCAATTTTCTTCATAAATTGGGATAAAGGAAGGAGTTAGGGGGAAAGAAAAAATATTCCCGTAGGTCGAAATGTCGACATGTTCCTGCGCTAAGCGCAGGAAAGACTTTCGACAATTAGTCTTGTAGGTCAAAACCTTTACGGTTTCAACATTATAAATTTTGTGAGGATTTCTGTAGGTCGAAACCTTTGCAGTTTCGACATTATAAAATTGTGGGCGGCAGATGTCCACATCTGCCCGTGGAAACTACGTCATGGCGAGGAGTCCGCCAAAGGCCGAAGGTGCGCCGGGGCGTGCGGACGACGTGGCCATCTCGTCCATATCAAAAAAAATAGGCAGGAGCACAAGGAGGCTCCTGCCCAACTAAAACTATCCGATGGTTTTCCCCCTCATGACGCCTATGAAACTCATCAGAATCATAGCCACAACCAGGAGCTCCCCTACCAACACTAGAGGCATAAAAAGGAACCATGCGAAGACGCTGCTCAACAACACCCCCAGCATTAGGAGTACTCCAAGAATTTTCTTGGTTCTGTCTGAAAACCCCATGTCCGGCAGGACCAAAGCCACTAGGATCAGGATGCATGCAAAACCCAGGGCATGTGAATGGCTCGAAGCGCTTAATTTCCACGCGGTCATTGTGCTCCAGAAGCCCACAAGATTTCCATCTTCAGCAAGCTTTTCCATCTCTTCGATATGGGGCAAGTGTTGGGACCCGAGATAGAAACCAACTACACTCCACACGAATAGCCAGATTAAGCCGAAAGCTATTAGGATTCTCCTCATCTATTTATCTCCTGTTTTTGCCCCAGCTTCACAACTACGATGGTCACAGGTTTATCACCAACTACGTGGCTTCTGTGACCTTTACCTGTTGTGTCCTCGACCAACGCAAACTCTCCTGCTCGTATTCGACGCCTTTCTCCATCCGACACTTGCGCTTCTACCTCACCTGACAAATAGAAGTGTAGCTGCCGAAAAGGCGCCGGATGCCAATCGCCTTTCCAGCCGGGAGCAGCCTTGAGAAGTGAGCAGGTTTCAACTTCCCCAAATGTCGAAATATCCAACGGTGGCGCCGGTGGAGCAAAGTCAACATCGTGAAACTCTAGTTCCACATCTTCGAAGTGCGACTTGCCGTCTGCATCTGAATATAGGCGTGTATACTTCATTACCACTAAACCTATGGCTCTTCGGACTCTACAGGTGGAAAGAAGCCAAGCTGGGTCAGCATCGCTACATTGTCCCAGCTAATCCATGTCTCAGCAACTTTGCCATTCTCAATGCGCTGAATCACGATGTTCTTTAGCATGAACTCCTTGTTGCTGGGAGGCAAATCTCCCATCGAGCCTGTCTGGACGCCCGTTGTAGTCGTTACATAGGCAACCATGTTGCTGTCTGCGATGATGAAGTCGATTTCATCCTTACAGTTAGAGACGGCGTTTACGAAATCGGCTACAAATGCCTTGAAGGTTTCCGTTCCGTGAATCTCTTGTAGTCCGGGAGGCATCGCCTGGCAATGACGGACATAATCCGGCGCCAGCACCTCGTCGAATATTTCCAGGTTGCCGTTCGATACTTCCCTATGAATACGCTTCATTAAAGCCTTGTTTCGTTCCTCCATTTCCCTGGCGGCTGAATTCTGCGAGCATCCTGAAAGTGCCGATAACATGAGGATCGCAGCCAATACAATGAAAACTGTGACATATTTCATCTATTCCTCCTCATAGTTCAAGTAGGGCGGGATCCTCCTTGTGATCCTGCCTATTTATTTTCTCTAATTACACTCTCTCTTTGAATTAACCTTACCTATTCCCTTTTATATCTCCTGTCAAGACCAAATGCCGGTATTTCAACCATATATTATCGCCGGTTAACCGGTTCTTAAAAATGATACAATATTTATGTTTTTTACCTGAAAGAACCCTATATGATAAAAATACATACGGCTGAATTAAATTTCAAAAAGAGAAAAACAAATAAAAGGGAACCCTTAAAAATAACAAAACGAACCCAATTTGCCGTAACCGTCAAAAATATACATACTTACCAGGAAATCTGTCTGACTCGCTGTGGATAACTTCCGCGCTTACAGAAAAACGCCGCCATCGATGTCATTCCCAGCACGCCAATAGCGCATCTATGACTTGACTGGGAATCCAGGCTTATCTTGTGAATTCCTGGATTCACGTTTTCACGGGAAAGACAAAGATTTGTGTAGGTCGAAACCCTTGCGGTTTCGACAATTCAATTGCGCTCTCGGGAATCCTTTTTCGACGAAATCTTTAACATAAAAAAGACTGCTCCACGGAAAAGCCGCTCCCTCAACCCGTAAAAACAACCGACTCTCACATAAAAACTTAACGAAAAATATATTTACCCGTTGACATTGACTGCGCCTCATCCCTATTTTTACCGGTTGATATCTTTTACATATAAGGTAAAAATTTAAATTAACAATAAATAAATGAAATGAAAGGAAAGAACATGAAAGTCAAAGACAAACTGCTCCTGCTCGGTTCGCTGGTTATCCTCTTCGCTCTGGTTTTGGGAGCCTGCAGCCAGTCCGTCAAGACTATTCCCCTGAGGGATTTTTTCAAAAATCCGGAAAAAGCCTATTTCCAGATTTCCCCCGACGGCCAGAAGGTCTCCTTCACCCAGCCCTTTGAAAACCGGATGAACGTCTTTGTCCAGACTCTCGGTTCGGAAGACGTCAAAAGATTGACCTCGGTCACCGACAGAGATATTAATGAATACTTTTGGAAAGGCAACGACCGGATTTTGTATTTGAAGGATTTCGGCGGTGATGAGAATTTCCACCTGTTCTCGGTCGATATCAACGGCCATTCCGAAAAAGACCTGACTCCGTATGACAGTGTAAGAGTTCAACTGATAGATGATTTATACGACGATCCGACCGACGTCATTATCGGCATGAATAAACGCAATCGACAGATTTTCGACGCTTACCGGTTGAACACTGTCAGCGGTGTTACTACTCTGGTCGCCGAAAATCCGGGTAATATTACCGGCTGGCTCACGGATCACGACGGCAAAATTCGTCTGGCGATTACTACTGATGGTGTCAATCGAAGCTTATTATATCGCGAAACAGAAATAGACAAATTTAAGGAAATTATTACTACCAATTTCAAAGAAAGCTTCTTTCCCTTGTTTTTTACATTCGATAACAAGAATATGTTTGCTGTATCGAACCTGGGACGCGATAAAGAAGCCATTATTAAATATGATATAGCCGGCAGAAAAGAGACAGATGTCATTTTCGAAGACCCGGAATATGATGTGAGCGGACTCCGGTATTCACGGCTGAGAAAAGTGCTGACGGAGGTTGACTATGTCACCTGGAAGACGGTCAGGAAATTTCTCGATAAAGAAACAGAACAGCTCTATGAGGTTCTGGGACAAAAACTCCCCGGCTATGATTTCAATATCACTTCCAGCAATAAAAACGAAGATGTTTTCACCGTCAGAACTTATAGCGACCGCAGTCTCGGCTCATATTACGTCTTTGAGAAAAAAACCGGAAAATTGACCAAGCTGGCTGAACGGAATCCCTGGATTAATGAGAACGACATGGCCGTCATGAAGCCGATTACCTATAAAGCAAGAGACGGGCTGACTATCCACGGTTACCTGACATTGCCAGTCGGCAAAGAGCCGAAAACCCTGCCGGTCGTCGTTAATCCTCACGGCGGTCCCTGGTACCGGGACGAATGGGGATTCAATCCCGAGGTACAATTTCTGGCCAACCGGGGTTTCGCCGTATTGCAGATGAATTTCCGCGGTTCCACCGGTTACGGCAAGCAATTCTGGGAAGCTTCGTTTAAAGAGTGGGGCAGGAAAATGCAGGACGACATAACCGATGGTGTGCAATGGCTCATAAAAGAAGGTATCGCCGACCCCGAGCGTATCGCCATTTACGGTGGTAGTTACGGCGGCTATGCCACCCTGGCCGGCGTCTGCTTCACCCCCGACCTGTACGCCTGCGCCGTAGACTATGTCGGCGTATCGAATTTATTCACTTTCATGAACACTATTCCACCTTACTGGAAACCGTTTCTGGACATGATGCATGAAATGGTAGGTGACCCGACAAAAGACAGTGCGATGCTGGCGGCGACCTCACCCGTGTTCCATGTGGACAAGATTAAAGCTCCGCTTTTCGTCGCCCAGGGAGCCAAAGACCCCCGCGTCAATATTGATGAATCCAACCAGATTGTCGAGGCGTTGAAAGCCCGCGGCGTTGCCGTGGAATACATGGTGAAAGATAACGAGGGCCACGGCTTTGCCAACGAGGAGAATCGTTTTGATTTCTATGAGGCGATGGAGAAGTTTTTGTCAACGCACCTTTCGGACAAGAAGTAGCTTTCAATTTCCTTAAGGGCGACTTTATATAGTAATTGTTCGGTAGTGATTTTGTGGGCGGCAGATGTCCCCATCTGCCCCTGTTAACTTCAAGTAGGGCAGGATCCTCCTTGTAGTTTTGTGGTGTCAGGGGTCTCTCCCTGACACCCTTTTTAATTTAAGTAGTGATTGTAGGGCAGGATCCTCCTTGTGATCCTGCCTTTTTATTTTATTTGTGGGCGACGGATGTCTACATCTGTAGTATAGTCGATGTATTACAAAAGCTCTTTATGATTAAATCAGCGAATATTCAACGCGCCAAAATACCTATCCAGGCACAAAGGTAACAGGCGAAATCGCCTATGCTCTTGCGATCCTGAGGAAGATTTTCTCGCTGAGCCATATCCGGATTAATTTTACCCATATATCGAACGAAAGCATTATAAGTGCTGACCAGGGCATCGTGCGCGGCGGAACGCTCCTGGTCCATTTCGCGTCTTTTTTCACTGTCAGCGATATACCATTTGACCCTGAGTCCGGAATATCTAACGGCAACCGTAATAAAATCATCTCTCAAATCGATAAAATCAGTATCGGAGGTTTTACAGGCCATAATCTCTTGAGCGATACGAACAGCCTTATCCCAATTCATTACTTTCTCCTTAAGGAAAAATATGTGAAAGAATTTACAATTCTATTTTTACCAGCCTTCAGTTTATCCTGAGCCGCCTTTGAATTACACGCCGCCAGAGATCTTTTCTCGACGGAACCTTACGATAGTAAAAAAAGGAAAATTTAAAGTTGTTGTTGTCCATCAAAACTAAATATTCATTCCTGTTGCGGTTATTTGAGTTTCTCGTACTGACGTTCGGCGTAGCGGTCGGTCATGCCGGCAATGTAGTCGGCGATGACAATATCCGCCCTCTCCGTCATCAGCATTTCCTGAAACCGGGGCGGCATAAGGGAGGGTTCCTTCTTGAATTCTTCGAACAGCGTCTCGATAATCGCCTTCGTCCGGTCGTGCATCCCCATCAGGCGGATATGCCGATACAACTTTTCTTTAAGGAACTTTTTCAACTCCGCCACCTTCGGTTCAAGTTCAGGTGAGTAGCGGCAAATTTTTTCCGAGGCGTTACGTAACGATTCGATATCGCTGATACCGAAATTTTCTATTCGGCGTTCGGTTTCTCCCAGAGCATCGGTGGTCATCAGATTGACCAGATACCGTACCAGGGCATAGCGCTTCCGGTCACCGTCCAGGTGCCTGACGATATTGTCCAGTCCGTTCCGCTCGGCTCGCGACCAGACCGACAGTTCCTTTAATTCGTCGAGTCCGATAATGCCCGAATTGATACCGTCGTCGATATCATGTCCGTTGTAAGCAATTTCATCGGCGATATCGACAATCGAAGCCTCCAGTGTCGGTTTTTTGTCCGGATCGAAATCGGGATGTTTGATAACAACCGAGGTCTCGTGCTTGACGATACCCTCTCGAACCTCGTAGGTAAGGTTTAATCCCGGATGTTCCGGGTAGCGCTGTTCGAGAATATCCACCACCCGCAGCGACTGCCGGTTATGGTTGAAGCCGCCGGAGTTTTTCAGAAGCTCATTGAGTACATCTTCCCCGATATGCCCGAACGGGGTATGGCCGACATCGTGCACCAGCGCGATCGCCTCGGTCAAATCCTCGTTCAAACGCAGGCTGCGTGCCATCGTCCGGCTGATCTGGGCGACTTCGATAGTATGCGTTAAACGGGTGCGGAAATGGTCGCCCTCGTGCGGTAGAAACACCTGGGTCTTGTATTCCATCCGGCGGAACGCCGCCGAATGAACAATCCGGTCGCGGTCGCGCTGGAAGGCGGTACGCAGGGGGTGTTCGTTCTGCGGGTATACCCGGCCCCGCGTCCGGCTGGACAGCGCCGCATAACCGGCCAGGGTTTCTTCTTCTCTCTTCTCTATATCGCCTCGCTTATTTAAAGCCATCTTTCTTCCTTTCGTTCGGGCGATGAAAACCGTAAGAGAACGAAATGGTGTGCGAGAAATCAAGCACGGGATGATATGAGGTCGCGTAAGATAGGCCCCACTTCCTGAAATAAAACTCAATCCCGCCGCCGTATTCCATCGGCTCGGTCCCCAGTCCCCAGAAAAACGCTCCCTGTCGGGCCAGATAAAGTTTCTGTCCGAATCCGAACCGGGGTTTCTCGTATTTTTCCCAGGTGACTTTAGCCGTCAGAGAATGCTTCCCGATCCCGATAACCTCGGCATAGAGTGAATAAGATAAATTGAAAGGCACCGCTTTATCGTAAAGTTGCGGTGTGGTTAAGTTATCGGTCGTGAAAGCGGCAAAATAATTACCGTATCGATAGGCTATCCCCAGCCCGACCGTCTGTGTGCTGAACCTGCCGTAGCCCTCGCCCAGGTACACCATTAAACCGGATAAACTCATCCCCAGCGACAGGGAATCATACTGGTAAGCGACCTGTAATTTGCCCGTCAGTTCTTTATATAAATCTTCCTTGCCGAACTGCGACAGGCCAACCGCAGCCGTTATCTTTCCCCGACGCACGGCACCGACCAGGAAGACCTGGTCGAGGTCGCTGAGTTCGAAACGGCGGTTGAATCCGGCCTCGAGCTGCCAGTTACCGTCGGGAAGTCCACCGGAAGGGATATTGACCAGGGTGGTCGCTTTCGGATACGAAAGGATAAACGCCTGCCCCATGCCTATCCCCTGCGAGGGGATAAGCTCGAAACCCGGTGTCCGGACGACCAACAAACCGACCAGAAATAAAGCACACAAAGATGCCGTCAGAACTTTTTTATTCATAATCATCGGGCCAGCACCACTGTTTTTTTGATATCCCCCGTACCGGTTGCCTCGAGATAGACGATATAGATGCCGATCGGCAACCGGCGTCCGCCGGCCCGGCCATCCCAGGTATATTCCTCATCGAACACCGATTCTTCCTCGAAGAAAGTCACCAGCAGCCGTCCCTGCCGGTCGTAGAGTTTCAGCGTATAATCAGCCCCGGCAGGACCGTCGAAAGTAATTACAGCCACATCCTCGTAACCGTCGCCGTCGGGCGAAAAAATCTGCGGCTCGATATTCAACGTCAAACCCCCGCCCCCGGGTTCGAACATAACGATATTATATTCACCGGGGGTACCGCCCGGTTTTTCCGAACGTCCCCAGTAATATTCTTTGCCGGGCGTTTCACTGCGCGACCAGGTGTAATTTTCATCATACGCCTTTTGATAGGCGAACGTATCGGCTACGATGGCAAAACTGTCCACCAGCCTGACAACGTCGGCATCGTTGTTGAGCCGCGGCCACTGGGCTGGCTGTAACAGTCGACCGGTAAAAGCCGGGTAGTTATTCAGAAAATCGAGCGAATCCTCGGTCAGCACGAAATATTCATCCGGTTCGATTGTCGCGGTGTCATCGATAATCTCGTACAACCCGGCTCCGTCGCCGATGAGCCATCCGGCCAATGGAACAAATTCACCGGATACATTTTTCAGTTCGATCCATTCGGCACTCAACGATGTCTGCGCGTCGGGATTGGCCAGAAACTCGGACAGACGGAAAGGCGGGAATTCCTCACCCGGCGCCATGAAATCCCGACGGTTGTTACGGTCGCGGCTATCGTCGTTGAGAGTCGCACCGAGGTGCACATAACGCCCCGGCAGGATATACGGTTCGTTGATAATAGTCGTATAGCCGACCTGCACCGGCGGAATTTCGATGGTGGTGATTATATTGGTTTCATTCTGAGGGTCGTCCTCATTATAATAAAAAAGTACAAGGGAGCCGTTCTCCATCAGATTCTCCCCCCGGTTAACTATCATATAAGTCAGCCAGGTGGTATCGTTAAGGGAGCGAACAAAGACGTTCTCCAGAGCCAGGTCAAAGGGCACCAGAGTCAGGGAATTTAAAAAGCCCGGCGTGCATTTCAATCGGTCTACCGACTGGCCGATTTCGTCGGACTGTCCGCTTACCCGTTCCCAGGAAACACCGTCGGCGCCGCTTTCTTCCCAAGCCAGTTCCGAATGCAGCAACCCCACCCGATATAGAAGTATTTCCCCCGGCTGGCTGTTGGATAACGAAAAAACAGACTGGTAAAGCTTGATATTCGGCGGCACAAGGTCGCTCCAGTAAGACTTGAAAGCCGCTGTATCGCGGCAAATCACCAGGTAAGTATAAGCTGCCAGAGGAAAGGCGTTGAAGGTTACGTTATTCATGCCGACCGTGACAGTATAAAGGGACATCGAGGAAATATCGCTGGGCGAGTCGTTGTACAGCTCAAACCATTCCAGCGAGGTGGCGCTTCCCGGTTCGTTCACCATGACCTCATTTAACACCAGGACGGCTTTCACCGACGGGTAAAAAAATAAGATGAAGAATAATATAGGATAAAATTTTCTTGTCATCATATAACCGCCTTTAACTCCGCGGTTAACGCGCTCTGGTTTTCGATGTCCGACCCGCGGCGAAAAGCATTACCGAGTTTAACCGATACGGAAACATTATCCAATACCCTCTGGGTGGTTTTAATATAAATATACCAGTATTGAATACGTCCGTTTTCTATACGCTCCATATTCGACCATATTTCCAGATTCTCCAGTCCGGCCGAACGATATTTCAAACCGGCGAAGAACGAAACACCGTCGCTCTGTTCCTTATCGATATTATAAGCAATAAACATCCTCGCTGACAAGCTATTAAAAACGAACCTTGATTCTATTCGGAAACGACGCCGTTCCGAATCAGCCCGGTCCGAAGATACGGTTCGTTCTTTTAAACGGGTGAGGTAATCTCCGCTTAATTCAAATTTCGAAGTAATCCGCCCGCTCAAGCCGACCAGGTATTCGGTATTGACGGTATCCCGGTTACGGGCGGCCAGCAACAGAGAATTATAGAACTCGCAATTGAGGAAGGGCCGCACCACGGTTTTGATAAGCAAGCCTTTCTGACCGGCTCTTTTATTGGCGAGGTCGTATGCCACCATCGGGAATTCCAGGTAATTAATCAGATAGGCGGCTTTGCTGCCGGCAGTAAAATCGAGAAAATTATCATCATATCGCCACCCGGCATATTTTATCTCGGCTTTGCCGAAATGATGCCTACCTTCCGTAACCAAGGCGAAAGCGTTGCTGTTTTCACCCAGCTGGTCGGAGATTTCAACGCTGCTGTAGCCGCCCGCGTACGCACCTTTTAAATAAATACCCAGTTTGATATCGTTTAAACCCGAGTCAAGAGGGCGGTTCTCCAATCGATTGAATCCCCAGATACCGCCCGCGGTGATATTTTTCGACGGTCGCCAGGCCAACATAGTACCCATCGATAACAGAGAATGACTCACATCGCGATTGAAAGACACCAAACCCCGACCCTCCCAGGAAGCCAGCTCGACAATCCCGCAAAGACCGTTATATCCCCCGTAATCAGGATAGAGAAACGACTCCGTTCCCAGCTTTTCGGAAAAGGTTAAAATCTTTCCATGATAGCCAAATACCGTACCCAGTCCCCAGCGCTCGTTAAAACTGCCGAATGCCAATTGCCGCAATATTCCCTTTTTACTCGACCAAACAACCGACCGACCGGTGATTCGTTCGCACCCGCTTTTATCGCGTCGGGTCCTTAGATTTATCCGCCAGTGACGGTTTAAATTAACATCCAGCGTGCTGCTGTATGCGGTAGCGGTCCTCTCCTCTAGATTGCAGTAAAATTTATGGTCCAGGTATCCGGTTCTTTCAGCCCTTCGGCTTGACAGAGATTCAAACGGCTCCGTTTGTCGACCCTCCAGGGCGGGCGTAAAAGACTCCTGTGAGGTACGAACATAAAATAGGTTCGGCACCTCGTCGAGAAGATAACGGTTGGTCGAATCGATGCCGTTTTCGATAATTTCCAAAAGCAAGAAGTACCGCACGGAATCAATTTCGCCGTTCCGTAAAGCTTCAGCCAACTCGTCCTCAGAGGGAAAAATCGTAGTCGATAATTCCTGTCCGCTGACGGGGGACGCAGTTGAAAGAAGAAGAATAATAAAAAAAATAAGTGCTCTAATTTCCCCCGGACTCCCTCAATTTATATCGTATTTGTTCAACTTGCGGTACAGGGTGCGCTCACCTATACCCAGTTTCTTAGCAGCTTCCTTGCGGTTGCCGCCGGTTTCATCCAGAACTTTTATAATCAATTTTCGTTCCATTTCTTCCATCGAGGAACTTGCTGCAACCGAAAATACATTATCCTCGCCTTCGACCGGGGACGTTTCGCTCGGGAGGTGAGCGGTAATCAAATTCCGCAGGTGGCGGATTTCATTGCCCAATGAGAGAATCGCCCGATAGATCAGTTCATGCCCGGCTTCCTCGACCGTCTTGCCGGTGGATACCGGCAGGTGTGTGGCGACCGTGTGCTGTTCGGAAATAAAGCGTTCGACATCACGGACATCCACCAGACCGGAGGTTTTCAGAGCCGTCATATGGGCGGTGAAATTTTTTAGCTGGCGGATATTACCCGGCCAGTCATACTTCATCAGCAGGTCCAGGGCGGCATCGGTGTAGTCGAGGTTCTTTTGGTCCGCCCAGAAATACTGCAACAAAGGCTGGATATCATACTTGCGTTCCATAAGTGAAGGCAGGATTATCTTGACGACACCGATACGGAAATAAAGGTCATCTCGAAACTGCTTTTCGGCGATAGCTTCGGTCAAATCACGGTTGGTGGCGGCGACTATTCTGACATCGGCCCGCCTCGGCGTCGAGGACCCGACCGGATAATAGGTGCCGTCTTCGAGCACCCGTAGCAGTTTGACCTGGGTATCGGGTTTGGTTTCGCCGATTTCATCCAGGAACAGGGTTCCGCCCTCGGCCTTGAAAAACAGTCCCTCCCGTTTTGCCACCGAGCCGGTGAAGGCGCCGCGTTCGTGTCCGAACAGTTCCGATTCGAGTACGCCCTCGGCCAGCGCGCCGCAATTGATAGCCACATAGGGCTGGTCGTATCGCGACGACCCGTCGTGTATGGCCCGGGCTACCAGTTCCTTGCCGGAGCCCGACGGCCCGACTATCAAAACCGCCACATCAGCCGGGGCGATTCGGTCTATCGTCCGAGCCACCGCTTTCATCTTGTCGGAACGAGCGATGATTTTATATTTGCCAAGCAACTCCTTATCCGACAGAATCTGTTTTATCTTCTTGGAGATACCCTCCCACCCGAGACCGGTCGAGATATAACCGTCGATATATGCCTCTCCGTCGGCCGGAGATATTTCGTAATGGGAAATGCGCCAGATATCCGTAAGGCCGTTTAGCCGGCGGATTTTCAGGGCCACCCCGTGATTGAGGTCGTTGCGGTTCTCCCCCACCAGTATCAAATCGAGCCGCCGTTCGCGGGCCGCCTGATACAGTTCGGAAATTTCGGTCACTACCAGACCCAGCTTTTCCCAGGCTATATCCTCATAACTGGGTCGCTCCCGGTCGGTTAGAATTATGACGCGGTCGGCAGGCGGCATAGACTTAATTTTTCCTTCTGTATCCAGACTTGTTTTTTCTTCTCTTGCCGGTTATAGCCTTTTTCTTATGAGGTTGCCGGTCGCGGTTCACCGCCAGAAACAGGTCGATTTCGTTTCGAACCTTGTCAACCTTCAATACACCGACCTCGACCCGGTCACCGAGTCGGAAAGAACGCTTGTTGCGGCGACCGATAATACGGTAATTGCCCTCTTCAAACTGGTAATAATCGTCGTCGATGGTCGACATTCGAACCAGGCCCTCGACCCCCATATTGTCGATACGGACAAAAAAACCGTAAGCGGTCACGCCCGAGATAATACCGCTGAATTCATCCCCCAGACGGTTAGCCATATAAGCTACCTGCTTAACCTTGACGGCCTGCCGTTCGGCGGCCTCGGCGGTGCGTTCGGTCTCCGAACAGTGTTTGCCGACATGGTCGATAACCGATACCACACGGCGGGCGAAAGTGACGGGGTACTTACCTTTTTTCAGCTTGCGCAACAGCCGGTGCACCAGCAAGTCGGGATAACGGCGGATGGGAGACGTAAAATGAGTGTAATGGGAAAAAGCCAGACCAAAATGGCCGATATTCTCGCGCTGATAAACCGCCTTCTGCATCGAGCGCAGCATCAATTCGTTGATAAAATCCGCTTCGGGAGTATCCTGGATGCGCTTCAAAAAACGAGCGAATTGAAGCGGTCTGATTTCCGGTGACACCGGAAAATTGTAGCCGAGGGTACCGACCATATGGGAGAAGAATTCCAGTTTTTCGAGGTCCGGTTTGCCGTGGACGCGGTATAAAAACGGTTGAGCTCTGTGGAAAACTTCCAGCGCCACCACTTTGTTGGCCGCCAGCATAAATTCCTCGACCAGACGATGCGCCTCCAGCCGGACATGATGCCCCAGTTCGAGCACCTCCCCCTTTTCATTGAGAATCACCTTAGCCTCGGGCAGGTCAAAATCCAGGGAACCTTCTTTGAAACGCCGTTCACTCAATATACCGGCCAGTTTCCGGGCTACTAGAAGATTGCCAGCTACATTTTTTATCTTTTTGGTAACGGTGCCGGTGTCATAAAATCCCTGCACCTCTTCATAGGCCAGTTTGGCTTGCGATTTAATCAGAGTATCGACAATCCGCCAGTTTAAAATCTTTCCTTTTTTATCAAAATCAATAATCGCCGAATGAGCCAGGCGCTTGCGGTTCGGTTTCAAAGAACAGACGTCGTTGGAAAGAACTTCCGGAAGCATGGGAATTACCATGCCGGGGAAATATACCGAGTTGCCGCGTTCGAACGCCTCGGTGTCGAGCTTCGTGCCGGCTTCGACGAAAAACGAAACATCGGCGATGTGCACTCCCAGCCGGTAGCCGCTGTCCGTTTCCCTTACCGTGACAGCGTCGTCATGGTCCTTGGCATCCACCGGGTCGATGGTGTAAATACATTCGCGGGTCAAATCAAGACGAGTCTTGAGCTCCTCGCCCCATGATTTGGCGGCGGCTCGCTCGGCCTCGTCGATGACATCCTGAGGGAATTCTTCGGGCAGGTTGAAACTCTTGAGCACCGAAAGCATATCCACCCCCGGTTGCCCGGGAAAACCGATTTTCTCGGTTATCCGGCCCTCGGGATTGACGTAGGGATTATCCCAGAGGGTCAACTCGGCTACCACTTTCTCACCATCCCGGGCATCCATGGTTTGCTCCGGGTGGATATAAATATCGCGGTGAATCTTGGGATTGTCCGGCACCACTCGGGCGAACGCGCCGCTGATACGAAAGACGCCGACAATTTTACGTGGCGCCCGCTCGACTACTTTCACCACCACCCCGGCCTGACGACCCTGTACCTGTCCGGTTAAACGAACCATCACCCGGTCACCGTCTAAAGCGGTATGCAAACCGTTCTGGGGAATTAAAATATCGACCTCTTCGCCTTCCCGTTCGACAAAGCCCGTCCCCTTGCGGGAGATGGATATTTTTCCGACCAAAACGTTAAGATGGTCCGCCGGGCCGACTCGACCCCGTTTTAGTTTAACCAGCTCACCGGAAGTAATAAGCTCTTTTACCGAGTTTCGGAATTTGGGATATTCCGAAGGAGAGATTTCAAGAACTTTAGCCAGCTCCTTAATTTTCATTGGGTGGTCGGATTTTGATTTGATGAAATTTATAATTTTCTTGGAATCCATAATTTGAAAATAAAGGAGGAATCAGATGATGTCAAGCTAAATTGGCACAAATGTGCCAATATGGCAGAATTGTATTGTAAGTCATTGCAATGATTAGAATTATATTTAATTAATTTCTCTTATTTTTATATTTTTAACAACGGCTGTCGGCAGTTATCTTATTATTGGTTATGTTTGAAAGCGTTAAAAGGTACATAAGTCGCTATAAAGCCCCATATACTGACTGGCTTCAGATTGAAATCAGCAGCCATTGCCCGTCCTCCTGTCTTTACTGCCCGCATACCGTCTATCAAGCCGAATGGCGAAATCAATTTATGTCACGGGCTACTTTTCAGAAAATCATTCCGGCGCTCTATAAAACCAAACTGGCTTTTCTTCAGGGATGGGGAGAGCCGTTTACGCATCCCGATTTTTTTCATTTTCTAAAGCATGCCAAAAAAGCCGGATGTCGGGTAGGGACATCAACTAACGGGATGCTTCTTGACAGGGAAAAAATCACACAGCTGGTAGACAGTGAACTGGATCTGATTGCCTTTTCCCTGGCCGGTCTGCGAGAGACCAACGACAAATTTCGCTGTGGCACCAGATTTGATAAGATCATCGAAACCTGTCGTTTACTAAAAAAGATAAAGGCACAAAAGAAAACCAACCTGCCAGCCGTACATATCGCTTTTCTGCTTCTGCGTTCCGGGTTGGAGGAATTGAACCAGCTACCCGAGCAATTAAAAGATATCGGTATTGAACAGATAGTCGTTAGCACTCTGGATTTTATTCCTTCACAGGATCTAGAAAAAGAAACGATTCGTCCCCGCGACGAATCGGAATACGGTGAACTAAAAAAACAACTGGACAAGCTTGTTGACGATGCCGCCCGATATGACCTGGAACTGCACTATCATTTTGCTCATCCAGACCGACGTGAGCCGGTCTGTACGGAGAATGTTCTGAAAGCGGCTTTTATAGCGGTTGACGGTTCGGTGGCACCCTGTGTCTTCAGGAAGCTGCCGATTAATGAGAGTATTAATAATACCGAAGGGCCGGATACCGAATATACGCCTTTGACATTCGGCAATATCGATACCGAGCCGTTCGATGCAATCTGGCGCAAAGCAGAATATAATAAATTCCGTGCCGCTTTTATCGATAACTGTCCGCTTGAGCGGTGCTGTCACTGCCCCAAACTGTACATGACTTAGTCTCATAAAAAAAGCCCGCCGAAGGCGGGCTTTTCGTCGTAGGGGGAGTTAATTACAACCGAATTCAAATATCGTCGTTGTCAATCTGTCCGCGGCGCATCTGTTTGAACTGCCTCTGAGCTTTATTAAACTGCCGCTGCTCGCGCATCTCTTTTCTTCGTTCCATTCTCATATCGTTCAGCTTGGCAACCTGTTCCTCGGTCAGGGTAGCCTGAATCTGTTTGTGATGGTTGTAGCGCATCTTCTGGATATCGGCTTTCAGGCGCGAGACTTCATCGATAGCCATATTCACGTTGGTTTCCGAAGCCTTGTTGTCAGCCATTAAATCACGGAGTTTCACCTGAGCTTTTTCAAGGGCGGCCCCGCGGTCAATGCGTTCCATGGCGAAATCAGTCTTCATCTTCTCGAACTTGGTCTTTTGCTCCGGAGAAAGCGCCAGCTCATCATCCATATTCAGGAGCCTTTGAATGCCCGGCATCCCCTTATGCTGTTGCATTCCTCCCCGGTCCATCCGGGCGTACTGTTTGCCCATTTGCGAACCGTCGCCCAAAGGGCACTGGCCCGGTCCAAACGGACCCGGTTGAGCCAGGGCTATTGAGGCCAGCAAGGTCACCACAACCACTGCTGTCAAAGATGTCTTTTTCATGGTGTTTTCCTCCTTTGATTAATTATTAACAATTATTGTTCTCATTAAGGTTTTTCGCCTCGTTTACGGCCCTGAAAATCCTTCAGCTTTTCCAGCAATTGGAATTCGAACCGTTCCTGGAACACTATAAATTTACCCATTTGTTCGGGATTCAGGAAAGCGCGGGCTTCCTTTAAAAAGTTTTCCATTATATTATTCTTCTCCTGATCCAATTTCAACAGGTTCTGCACCGCCCGGTCCACCTGTGCCTGTTCGATTTTCTCCTCTTTCAAGGCTGCGACCAGTTCTTCGATTAGCTGCAGGCGCTGTTCCTGGACTTCACCGAGGTCCTTCCGCATGCCCTTAAAGGTGGTCAGGAATGCAATTTCCTTATCCTCGTCAAGGTCGAGCAGTTCGAGCAACTTTAACAGACGGAACTGTTCCAGGTGTTTGCGCTGCTGGTCCATCGAGTCCATATAATGCCGTCTGGCTTGCCCGAAACGACCGCCCGGCCCGGTCATGGGTGAATCATCCATATCAGCCTGTGCCATATAGAACGGCGGTGGCGTCAGGAGTTCAAAAAACAGATCTTCCGCCGGCTGGACCGTGTCACTGACTTTTTGAGCCGCTGCCCCCGAGGTAATCATCAGGGATAATATTATTATTATCGATAACTTTCTAAACATCACAGCAGATCTCCCACATTAAAATTTTCCTCAAGATATTTCATTTCTTCCTCGCTTAAATCTTCGATTAATTGTCCGGCGGCGTCATAAGTTCTCTTGGATGTATAATCGATACCCAGGATATAAAACTGGTCATCGCTGAGTTCATACAAGTCACTGTTCTCGAGCGCGATCTGGTAATCGTCGTCATAGAGGACCGACAAATTCGTCCCGGTCGATTCCGGGATTGCGCCGTTCTGTTTGAAGAAATTGCCGAGTAGCGAAATCCCCACCACCAGAATTACCGAAGCCGCCACACCGACCAGTTTGTACCAGGATATTCCGGAGACAACGGTCGGTCGGGTTCGGTCAATCTCGTCGTTCAAACGCTTGAGGAATCTTTCCGTCTCCAGTTCGTTCGGATAGAAATCATCATCGACGCCCAGTCCCGCCGCCATGCCTTTCATTTCTTCGTAAAAAGCACGGCAAGATTCACAGTCGGCGATATGCCCGGCCAGTTCGACCGGTAATTCGGCCTGGCCAAAATAAAGCATTATCTCCTCATGAAATTCTTCACACTTCATGACTGCCATCCTTTTTGTTTCATGTATTCGCGAAGTTTCTTGATGGCTTCGCGATAATTGGTTTTCACCGTACCCTCGGCATTGCCGGTGATCTCGGAAATTTCGGTAAAAGGCAGGTTTCGGTAAAACCGAAGATTGAAAACCAGCCGCTGCCGGGTCGGAAGGGTGCTCATGAAATCGAGTACCATTCCTTTCAGCTCCTTTTGCATCAGTAACTTCTCCGGGGTATTATCGTCCGCCATATCGTTGAGCCGGTAATCATCGGAGGCAACGACCGCGCTTTTAGGTGAAGCCAGGTAGTTGAGGGTTTTATTGGTTGCGATACGATACAACCAGCTGTCGAACAAGGCCTCGCCGCGAAATCCCGACAGATTCTGCCAGGCAGCCAGAAAGGTATCCTGGGCCAGGTCGTAAGCCGCTTCCCTGTTCCGGGTCATCCGATATGTCAAAGCTACTATGGGTTTCATCATAATTCTCACGATTTCCGAAAAAGCGTCGCGGTCGCCCGTTACGGCTTTTTCTATCAGTGGTTGTAATCTATCCCGGTACGATTCTATCATTCTTTGTTTCTATATTTAAGACAGCTACTGATAAAAAAAGATTAATAAGAACTCGACGGCAATAAAAAAAGCCGGTAAAAATACCGGCTAGTCAAAGTATTTCAAGCACTTAATCGCGGCGGCTGCGCTCCAGCACCTTGGTGTAATTGGCAAAATCCTCGATAACCTTCCCCGTTCCGCGGACGACGCAGGTCAGGGGGTCATCGGCGATATTAACCGGTAAATTGGTTTCCTGGCGCAGGCGTTTGTCCAAACCTCGGAGTAAAGCCCCGCCGCCGGTGAGTATTATCCCCCGCTCCAGAATATCCGAGGCCAGTTCGGGAGGGGTTCGCTCCAGCGCCTGCCGGACGGCTTCAACCACAATATCCAGCGTCTCCGAGAGCGCTTCCCTTACCTGCACCGACGAAACCTTGAGATTTTTGGGAACGCCGGCCACCAGGTCGCGACCTTTGACTTCCATCGAAAGTTCTTTGTCCAGTGGAAAGGCCGAACCGATTTTAATCTTTATATCCTCGGCGCTCAGTTCGCCGATTAACAGATTGTAATTCTTTTTCAAATAGCTGATAATGGCATTGCTGAACTCATCACCGGCCACCCTGATCGAGGTATCGTTGACAATACCGTTGAGGGCGATAACAGCGATTTCCGAGGTGCCGCCACCGATATCGATAATCATTATGCCCGAAGGCTGCTCAACCGGTAAACCGACTCCGATCGCGGCCGCCATCGGCTCCTGAATAAGATAGACCTCTCGGGCGCCGGCGTTTTCCGCCGAATCGCGCACCGCCCGTTTCTCCACCTCAGTAATGCCCGAGGGAACGGATATGACCACGCGCGGTTTCATCAGGTACTTGTGTTTCACCACGCGGCGGATAAAATCGGCAATCAGTTTTTCGGACATTTCGAAATCGGCAATCACCCCGTCCTTTAACGGTCGGATAGCCTCGATGCCGCCCGGAGTACGCCCGGTCATTTCCTTGGCAGCCGAACCGATAGCAAGAATTTTCCCGCTGCTTTTTTCGATGGCGACTACCGAGGGTTCGTTTAAGACTATTCCTTGATTGCGAACATACACTAACGTGTTGGCGGTGCCCAGGTCGATACCAATGTCATTTGAAAGAAGGTCAAAAAATCCCAAGTTAAATCCCTTTAACTAACGGTCTATTTGGTTGTCTCTATATCAGTTACTTCATATATCGAAACGAAGTAACGATAAGTTTAGCTTTAAAGTTCACCGAGAGCAATAAAAAAAAGGTGGCTGGGGACCAAAATTGCCAAAAACCTGTCCGCGCCAAAAAAATGCCGGTTGATAACCCGGCATTTTTTCTGTCAGCATTTTCATTTACGACAGGAGAATCAGGAAAATACCGGCTGCGACCGCCGAGCCGATAACGCCGGCCACGTTAGGCTCCATAGCCGGCATCAACTATCGACTGGCCGGTTTTAACCGGGTTAACGACATCGTTTAGGTAATCGAAAGTACTGCCCCAATCAACTTCGGGCTCAACCGCTTCCCTGCTTATCGACCGGGCCTTTTCAGGGTGATTTTCAAAGAGGCTGCCTTTATCGGTTCTAAAAAAGAAAAGGCAGGGATTACAAAACCCTGCCTTTAATCAGCCGGATTTTTTTAAATCATGCTTTCTTCTTTCTTTCACTTTCCTGGGCGTCTACGATAGCAATCGCAACCATATCGACGATTTCATTGACATCCAGCGTACGATGCAGGACATGGACCGGCTTGGACAAACCCATCAAAATGGGGCCGATAGCGGTCATGCCACCCATCCGCTTGGCCAGCTTATAGGCGATATTGCCGGAGTTCAAATCCGGGAAAATTAAGACGTTGGCTTCTTCTTTAAGCTGTGAGAACGGGAAGTGTTTGGCCATATACTCCGGCATCAGGGCGGTATCGGCCTGCATCTCGCCTTCCACCACCAGGTCAGGCTTCAGCCGCTTTACAATCGCTGTAGCCTCAGCCACCTTTTTTGATTCCGGATAACGGGCCGAGCCGAAATTCGAGAACGAAAGCATGGCGATTTTGGGCTCGATATTAAAAGCCCGGGCTACATTGGCACTGCTGATGGCTATCTCGGCGAGTTCTTCCGAAGTGGGATTTATATTCACCGTCGTGTCGGCAAAGAAATAAACTTTGTCCTTCTGAATCATGGCAAAAAGACCGGAAACGCGGGAGACACCTTCTTTAAGGCTGATAATCTCCAGGGCTGGTTTGATGGTATTGGGATAATCCGAGGTTACGCCGGAAATTACCGCTTCACATTCTCCCATTTCCAGCATCATCATCCCGAAATAAGTCCGGTCGCGCATCATCCAGATAGCCTGTTCGAGCGTGATACCCTTGCGGGCACGCTTTTCATAATATTTCTCGGCAAAAGACATGCGCTTTTCGGAAGTAACCGGATCGATAATATCGATCCCGGTCAAATCCACATCATGTTCATCAGCCATTTTCTTGATACCCTCGCTGTTACCGAGCAGAACCGGTTTGGCGATTCCCTGGCTTACGGCGATATGAGCAGCTTTAATAATGCGGATGGAAGTCCCTTCCGGGAAAACCACCTT
>JAFGNW010000034.1 GCA_016926795.1 Candidatus Zixiibacteriota bacterium | reverse complement strand
GTCGCTTAGCTCGCAGCGAATAACAGGATGGGCTCATTCATCCACGGCTAAAGCCGTGGTGTTCTGTCTTCGACCGCATAAAAAACCCGGAGAAAGATTCCCCGGGTTGGACCGACCGTTGTTTCTTTTTTTTAATACTTTACGGAACAACCGTACGGTTGCGTTGACTTTATTTTAATATCTTTTCCGGCCATCAAGATAGCTAAAGCGGCTGCCATGTAGATGTTCCTTTATTCCACCCGGAATATCAGCTGTTTCCCTGGAGGTTTGTCGTCCTAAGCGCCGGTACAGATTAAAATCCCTTTTGAATTAACGAGATACATATGCAGCATGGTTTTAGGGCCGTAAAGCCGCCCCATTTTTCCGTCGGTATCAACCGGATAGGCGCTGAATTTGAAGTTATAAAACCAAATCTCGCCCCTGCGGGTTCCGATGGGGGTTCTTTTGGATAGATAAATACCGGGAACAGGAGGAATTTAACTTTGTTAATGCAATAAATGCACTAAACGGTTGCGTAAAAACTTACAGACCATATAATTGAAAAAAAGCCCGTAAATACTGTGACAAAAAATACAGCCATACAAAATGCCGCCAGCATCGAGGAAACCTACGAGTTGATGAAAGCCCGGCTTTCCAGAGTCGTTCCGGACTTCGAACTGGTGCACAAAGCCGAGCTGGCTTTCAAAATAAACCGGCTCAAAAGGCATAAAAACGCCGTTATCCTGGCGCATAACTATATGGAACCGGCGTTGTACCATTCGGTCTCGGATTATATGGGCGATTCTTTCGAGTTGGCCAAAATTTCCGCCGAAAGCGATGCCGATATTATCATCTTCTGCGGGGTGCGGTTTATGGCCGAGACAGCCAAGATTCTGAATCCCACCCGGACGGTTCTTCTTCCCGCCGAAAAAGCCGGCTGCTCGCTGGCCGCCAGCTTGACCGGTGATGACGTCCGTAAATTAAAAGCACGCTTCCCCGGTGTGCCGGTGGTCAGTTATGTCAATACCTATGCCGATGTCAAGGCCGAGACGGATATTTGCTGCACCTCTTCGAACGCCGCCAAAGTGATAACGCACCTGATGGAGCGGGGGCACGACCGGGTAATTTTTCTCCCCGACGAATATCTGGCCAAAAACGTCGCGGCCGAGGTCGGTATCCCCATTCTCTTTCCCTCCCACCCGACTTCCCGCAAAACCGATGACCCGGCCAATTTCGAGCGGGTGATGCTGGGCTGGGAAGGTCGTTGCGAGGTACATGAGCAGTTTATGGTGGAGGATATCGAGAACGTCCGTAAACAGTTCCCCGATGTCGTCATCCTGGCTCACCCGGAGTGTAGCCCCGAAGTCGTCAACGCCGCCGATTTTTCCGGCAGCACCAGGCGGATGATCGAGTATGTACGCGATGTCGACGCCCCGCGCTACCTCTTGCTGACCGAATGCAGTATGGGAGATAACATCGTGGCGGAAAATCCGCACAAGGAAATGCTCAGGCTGTGCAGCGTGCGCTGCCCGCACATGAATTTGATAACACTGGAGGACACTCTGGCGTCGCTGGAACAGAACCGCTTCGAAATAAACCTGCCCGAGGATTTAATGAACCGGGCGCGAGCCTCTCTCGACCGGATGCTGGAAATCCGGTAAATCTTTCCACCCGAGAATTACTCTTTCTTAGGCCGATAATAATGCGTGCACCGGCCGTAAAACAAATCGGCGGCTTCCATGACCGTCTCGGTCAGCGAAGGAGCCTTGCGCTTCAGTCACATAATAAGTGGAGGCATCTTTTTACGGCTTCCGTTTTTTTGGAAATATTGAACGCTGAATACCAAGTCAAGCAACTTATTTTAAATCGATGTGCGTTAAAATTTTCAATGCGCCGGGGTGAATGCCCGTTTGGCGAGTTGATTGACGACCTTATCGGAACGAATGACACAATCGTTCAACCCGACGCCTTCATATGCGTTACCGGTAAAATATAGGTCGGGATGGCTTTTCAGCAATCTCTCCAGACGCGACATTTTATCGGGATGACCCAAAACAAACTGGGGAATTCCCCGCTCATATTTAAATATTCTCGTATAAGCCGGTTTGTTCTCTATGCCGACGATGCTCTTCAGCTCATCGTGTACGAGTTTTACAAGTTCCGTTTCGGACAGGGCAATCGCTTCCGGATCGGTGGCTCCGCCGACCATTGAGCGAAACTGCACCATCCCTTCCGGGGACCGGCCTTTAAATATGGATGATGTCCAGATTGACCCCAGCATGCGCTTCCCCTGGTTGCGGGGAACCAGGAAACCAAAACCGGCCAGGTTATGGCGTATTACCTCTCGCCTATAGCCGGAGCAAACGACGCTTATCGAGGCGTAAGGAAAGGTGCTTAAAAGTCGCCCGAGTTCACCGTCCATTATTGAAAAAATTTGCACTGCGGCATACGCCGGGGCGGCACAGATTACAGCGTCATATTTTTCGGGTCTGCCCTGCCTGAAATATAGATTGTAACCGGTATCGTTTTTATCTACACCGACTACCTCGGTCCCGGTTTGAATATGGTCTTTATACTTATTCTGCATGAATTCTATTAAAGTGTAGAGTCCGTTTGCAAACGAAGTCAGCCGGCCCGACGGACCGGCCGCCGAGGCTTTCTTGCCCGCCCTCTTTTTGGCGATCAGGGCCTTGAACAGCGAACCGTAATTTTTTTCCATCTCGACCATCACGGGAAAGCAGGCTTTAAGCGAAAGCTGTCGGGCGTCCCCGCCGAAAATTCCGGAGACCATGGGAACAATCATATTCTCGGCGGCTTCTCGTCCGATACGCCGTACGGCGAAATCGAATACGGATTCGTCCCTCTCATCTTTTTTTTGACTTATAAACGGCTCGGACAGAAGCCGCATCCGCCCTGGAATCGACAAGAGCGAAGAACGAAGAAATTTCAACGGCGAGGCGGATATTTCATTAAGTATATTATTCCGGTAAATAAAACGCTTTTCAGCCCCGGGTGCCGCCGGCTCGAGAAGGTTATCAAGACCCAGTTCCCTTACCACCCGGAGCGTCAATGGAACTTTGTCGAGAAAACCGTTGGGACCCCAGTCGGAAATAAAACCGCTGTCGCGGTCGGTGCCGATAGTCCCGCCCAGACGGTCATCTTTCTCATATAGGGTCACCGCAAATGCTTCGGCATGTTTTTGCCGCAGGAAATGCAGAGCTGTCAGCCCGGAAATTCCACCGCCGATAATCGCCACCCGTTTCATAAAACCTTCTCCCCGGTACCTTCGATTTTATCCCGAACCATCCCGGCCAGCAATTTGATAAAACGCGGGTCATCATTGAAAGAACGGGTGCGGATAAATTTCTTTATACCGCTTGCCAGCGCCAGTTCTTTCAACTCGATATCAATCTCGTGCAGAGTCTCGATATGGTCGGAGACGAAACTGACCGGGACGACTACCAGTTCTTCCACACCGTCATGCCCCAGTTTTTCGACTATATTTTTTGTCTCCGGTTCGAGCCACCGTACCGGTCCCGAACGGGACTGAAAAGAAAGCACATAATCGTAACCCTCACCCGCCAGCCGGACCGTCTCGGTTACCTGGTTGAAATACGGATCACCGCTTTTGACCAGTTTGACCGGCAGGGAATGTGCCGAGAACAGTAACTTCGGTTTTACCGGGGCTACGGACGCCGCCATAGCTTCGGCTATGGAATTCCTGAGAAGTTCAATATATCCGGGATGGTTGTGCCAGCCGGCAATGACGGAAAAGGTGATATCGGTCCGGTTATTTTTGAACCAGTCGCAAACCTCGGCGAGGGCTGTACCGGTCGTGGCCCGGGTATATTGAGGGAAGAGACTTACGATCACGATATGCTTACAACCTGCCGCCGCTGCTCGTTCGAGGGCTTCCCCGATAAACGGCGGGGTATAGCGCATACCCGGGAAAGTCTCGACTAGGGGATATTTTTCGGCCAGTTCTTTTTTCACCCCTTCGGCCTCGAGGCGGCACCATCTCAACAGTGGCGAACCACCCCCGATAGCCTCATAGTTGCCCTTGACCTTAACCGCCCGTCGCGAGGATATAAATCGCGCCAGGGGCTTTTGCAAAATCGAAGAAAACGGCAGTTTGATTATAAACGGGTCGCTGAAAAGATTATATAAAAACGGCTCGATATCATCGGTCGTCTCCGGCCCGCCCATATTTAAAAAAAGTATCCCCCACTTCTCATTTTCAAAATCGAATTCTCCGAAGGGATACTCCCGATAACGCCCGTCCTTTATCAATTTATCGATCATCGTAAAATAATATTCTTATACGGTTCTTGAAAAAAGCGGGGTTTTGTCCCCGGTCTTCTTTCTCAGGTAAGCGTCGAAGACCATGGCGACATTGCGGACGAATATCCGGCCCTCGGGTAAAACTT
>JAFGNW010000033.1 GCA_016926795.1 Candidatus Zixiibacteriota bacterium | reverse complement strand
TAATTATCAATATTTATGACTGTCGAAAGTGCGAAATCTTATAAAAAAACGCCGGTCAATCGCTTAACCGATGTTTTTTGTAAGGATAGGATTCAGGTCTAAACCTGGTTCTGGTTATTTCTTGGCCGCGCAGGCGTCCATTGCCGAACAATGTCCGCACCAGGTCATTTCCTTGCCATCGACATCGAAACTCTCAACCTCGAGCAGGTCGGCGTTGGCGTAATAGATACCGTGTACTTTGATTTCCTTATTGTGGTACTTCTCGCCTTTAACGAGGTCTTCCGAATACTGATTCTCAAGGAAATTAATATACTGGCCGTCCCTGGTCTTCAGGGCATACCTGTGACCGTAAACCTTACAGGCCGCGTTGGCGCCTTCGGTTTGCTTTAGATCACAACCCAGGCAGACCAGCGTGCCCTCGACCGAGACATGCTCGGCTTTCAAGCTATTCATCTTGGCCTGCATTTTGTCTTTCATTTTGTCTTTGGTGTCGTAATTGTCAGCCATAAGATTCAGGCTGAAAAGTAAGGTTAAGGTGAAAGTAAGAAGGGTAATTTTCTTGAACATTTTTTCTCCTGCCGGTTGACTTGTTAGATTATTTGACTCATAAAACAGGATAATATTAGTCCTTGTTCCCGCCGGTTGTATTTTTTTAACCAAAAAGGCCTCAAGCAAAATCTGAGCGGGGGGCTTGCGCTGTTGATTATCCCGTTATCTGTCAAGGGGTAACGATTTTGAGTCGGTATATTTAATAATAAGGCTTTTTTCTTTTGAGCCGAAATATCTTATTATAAGTATATATAAAAAAAGCAGTTGAGTTTTTCCCGAGAAGTTACGTTTTTACGGAGTCCGGATAAACGCGACGACCACTTGCGGGTTCATTGAAGAGGTCCAAATTTGGCGACAGAAGAAAAATATGATTTTATAGTTTCGACTATTGTCCCGGCTTTGAATGAAGAAGGCAATATTGATGATTTCTGCCGGCTCTTTGCCGAGATGCTGGCGAAAGCTCCGTTCAGGGGAGAGTTGGTTTTTGTCGACGATGGTTCCGAAGACGAGACGCTGGAAAAAATAATCGAAAACGCGGCGAAATATGATTTTATCAAATTCGCCAGCCACCAGCGCCGTCGGGGTCTGACCGAGGCTCTGCGCACCGGTTTCGCGGTCGCCACCGGGGAAGTTTATGTCTTTTACCCGGCTGACCTTCAGTATCTGCCGGAAGATATTCCAGCCCTGATTCGTCCCATTGCCCGGGGCGCCGATATCTGTACCGGCTGGAAACAGGGGAAATACAACAAGCGCTTTGTTTCCACGATATACAACTGGTTTTCGCGTAAGATATTCAATCTCAAAGTGCATGATTTGAATTCGGTCAAGGCTTTCCGTCGCGAGGTCGTGGAAAACATTTTCTTGCGCCAGGACTGGCACCGCTATCTGGTCGTGTTGGCTGCCAACGAAGGCTACCGGGTCGAGGAAGAAAAGGTTCCGCTCTATCCGCGCCGATGGGGTCGCACCAAGTTTTCCATCTGGCGCATCCCGGTCGGTGTGCTCGATATGCTGGCCGTCAAGTTCCAGATTACCTTCCTTCGCAAACCGCTCCTCTTTTTCGGCGGCTGCGGCGTGTTTGTCTTTATCCTGGGTATTTTAGTCGGCCTGTATGCCGTCTACCTGCGCTATTTTCTCGAACAGGGCAACCGGACGCTTTTATACCTGGTCATTTTGCTCCTGGGCCTGGGGATGGGTCTGTTTATTATGGGCTTCATGTCCGAGGGCCTGACAGCGCTCAAGGAGGAGATCGGCGACCTGCGCCGCAAGAACCAGACCATTATCAATAAACTCGACCGGGAAGATAAATAACCGGCGACTTTATTATGCTGATTGCCTTACCCGACAAGTTCTCAAGACTATCAAACCTTAATAAAATATATCTCGACCCGACCGCCAGACAATGAGTCACAAAAAAGAAATAGTCGTTCTTCTCAAAGTTATCCTGACTCTGGTAATTCTTTACTTTTTGGTCCGGCAGGTCGGAAAAAACTGGGCGGATATAAAGGATTACGACTGGCAGTTCAATCCTGTTTATCTCATCCTGTCGATTATCTGCGGTCTGGCGGCCTTTTTATTTTTCGCTCTATCCTGGCGGGGGATAATCGGCGGTTTCGGGTATAAAGTTGATATCCCGGCGGCGTTTAAAATCATGTATCTATCGAATCTGGGCCGGTATATCCCCGGTAAAGTCTGGCAGGTATTCGGCATTTTATATCTGACTCGGAAAAAAGGCATCCCGCCCGAACCGGCCGGAACCTCATTTGTTGTCTTTCAACTTTTCACAATCCCCGCCTCACTCCTCCTTTTTGTTCTGGCGTCGCAATGGGATTCACGAATCCTGATAGACCAGGTGCAGCTCCTGGGACCTTATTCGGCGCTTCTTTTGACAATCAGCATGCTGGCCTTCTGCGCTGTGCTGGTTTTCTGGCCCGCGCCTTTTTTAAAAGCGGCCAATTACGGCTTGAAGAAAATATCCCGTCAGCCGCTTAAGTTCCAACTGGATAAAAAGGTTGCCCTGACGGTTTTTCTGGGTTATTTTTTCAGCTGGGTGCTCTACGGTCTGGCTTTCTGGTGGTTCGTAACGGCGGTGGCCGAGGATTACCCGGTGGGAATAATCGCCGCGATGGGTATTTTCTCGTTCGCTTACCAGGTTGGCTATTTGGTGTTGTTCGCACCAGGCGGTTTTGGTCCCCGGGAAGTCGTTATGGGTGCCCTGCTGACGCCGTTTCTGGGACCCGTGGCCGCGGCCGTGGCGATCCTGGCAAGGTTATGGTCGATTGTTATCGAAGCCATTGCAGCGTTAATTTCTTTTTTTATTAAGATTAATAACAAAGATTAAAGGAACCGTTCTTGGCTAAAAAGAAAAAATCACAGAGTCAGCCAACCCGGCCGAGCGCCGGACAAGCTAAAAAAAGCTCGCGTTTCGACCCGGAGAAATCGAAATGGTTTGTCCCGGTCGCGTTCGTTATCATTTTCCTGGCCCTCGTCATTCTTTTCAGCGAGTTTTTGTTCTCCGACAAAATGCTGCGCGGCTCGGACATGATTCAGGCCGGTATTTATCACCGGGCTTTTTATGTCGGCTATTTTCTCGAGCACGGTTCCGTGCCGCAATGGGACCCCCACGCTTTCGGCGGCATGCCCTTTGTCGAGGCGTTCCATGGCGACATTTTTTATCCCTTCTCGATCTTGAAGTTTTTCGGAAATATTTTTCGGATGCTCGGAATCATCCAGTTTTTGCATATTTTCCTGGCCGGTATTTTCATGTATTTCTGTGCCCGGCAGTTCCGGCTGTCTAAAATCGCCGCGCTGTTCTCCGCCGTCTGTTACATGTTTGCGCCGTATCTGGTCTCTTATGTCGCTCCCGGACACGACGGCAAGATTTTTGTCACAACCCTGTTTCCCCTGGTAATATTGTTTCTGGAACGGGGTTTCCAAAAGCAACCCTTTTTGAATTTTTCCCTCCTGGGACTGGTCATCGGTATTATCATTCTCTCACCCCATCCCCAGCTGTCTTATTTCATGCTGTGGGTGGTGGCTTTATATTCGGCTTTTAAACTGATTTTTCTTTTCAAGGACCATAAATCCATTACCCCGCTGATTAAACCCGGCGTACTGGTAACCTACGCCGTGGTGATCGGCCTGCTGCTGTCGGCGATACAATTCTATCCCGGTTATTATTACACTACCCATTATTCACCCCGGGCCGATGTCAAGAAAGGCTGGGAATGGGCGACCTCCTGGTCGATGCACGAGGAGGAAGCCTTCTCCATCCTGGTGCCGGAATTCGCCGGGGTCTCCACCCATAACGCCGAGACTTATTACTGGGGCAAGAATGTCTTCAAGGATAATTCCGAGTCGGTCGGGGCGGTGGCGTTCTTCCTGGCCCTGGTTGGTTTTCTCTTTTATCGCCGGCGGGAATCTTACTTTTTCGGCGGGCTGGCCGTTTTAACTTTGCTCTACGCCGTGACCGATACCACCCCGGTTTTCAAAATATTTTATTACCTGATACCTAAAGTGTCTTCGATGCGGGCGGCCTCGATGGTGATGTTCATCTTTTCTTTCTCGATAGCCCTGCTGGGCGGAATGGGCCTGCAGTATATATTGGATAAGCGAAAAGAAAAAAGTGTGACCGAAGACAAGCGGTTCAACTACCTGCTTTTCGGGTTCCCCTCACTGATGTTCCTGATCGCTTTGCTGTTCAATCTCAACGGTCGGGGGATGCTGTCTATGTGGTGTTCGCTTTTTTACAGTGAAGCCTCGACGACTTTTGTCCAGCAGGGAGTGTCCAAGCTCGACGTCGCCTTTTTGAACCTGCCCGCCATCCAGTTCGGCACCTGGTTCGCCTTTCTGTTCACCGCTCTGGCGGCGGTGTTTGTCTGGCTCTATCGCTCCGGCAAAGCCGGGGTGGGGCTCATGGCCGCTCTGGTGCTGATACCGATGGTGGATAATGTCCGTTTCGACAAGCGCTTTGTCGATGTTTTCGACCAGGAACGGAATTGGTCCAAAAACCAGGTGGTCAATTTCTTCACTCAAAAGAACGAAAAATTCCGGGTCCTCGATTTGAACGACCCCAAAAGCGTGATGCTGCCTTATTTCGGAGTCGATGTTCTGGTCGGTTATCACGGTAACCAGCTGCGCTGGTACGACGACCTGCTGGGCAGTATCGAGCTCAAGAATCTCGTTAATCCCCACTTCCTGAACCTGGCTGGGGTGAAATACCTCTTGCTCGCTACCGGGCAGAATATTCCGCCCGATTATTTCGGTGCAAAACCGACATACGCGGTAGCGACTTTCGGCTCAACGCAAATTATAGAGAACGATAACGCCTTCCCCAGAGTGTACCTGGTCGATAGATTCAAAGTCGTACCCGACCGGCAGGAGATATACCCGGTGATTCTGAAAGGAGAGGATGATTTCCGAAAGACGGTTTACCTTGAGAAAGAACCGGGCCTGGCAGTCATGCCGGACAGCCTGAGTACCGATTCCGCCTGGCTGAAAAGCTATGACTATGACTCCGTCCTGGTGGGGGTTGAGTGCCGAAGCAATAAAATTCTGGTGATGACCGATAACTATTATGACGCCTGGCGGGTTTTTATCGACGGTCAACCGGGAGAGCTCCTGCGCTCTTACGGTACCTTCCGGGCGGTGGCAGTGCCGGCCGGCGCGCAGGAAGTGCTGTTCAAGTTCGATTCGACCCGCTATAAAACCGGTCGCCTGGTCACCTGGGTGACCTCGTTTTATTTGCTGGTTATTGTTTTGATTTACGTTTTCCGTACGCGGAAAGAAAATTCTAAAGAGAAAGAAACGTCAACATGACACAGACTCAACGCGCCTTGATAATTTTCCCCACTTATAACGAACGTGACAACATCAAGAAAATCGTCCATGCCGTGTTGCCTCTGGACCCGCGCATCCATGTCCTGATTGTCGATGACAACTCGCCGGACGGCACCGGGGAAATCGCCGACCATCTGGCCGCCCAGGAAAAAAATGTTAAAGTTCTGCACCGCGAGAAGAAGGAAGGACTGGGCCGGGCTTATATAGCTGGTTTCAAATGGGCCATCGAAAATCAATTCGACTTCATTTTCGAAATGGACGCCGATTTTTCCCACGGCCCGGAATATTTGAAGGATTTCCTCCGAACCATACAGGAATATGACCTGGTAATCGGCTCGCGATATATCAGTGGCGTCAATGTCATCAACTGGCCCATGTCCCGCCTTTTGCTGTCCTATTTCGCTAACGTCTATACCCGCATCATAACCGGCCTGCCGCTTCGCGACGCCACCGGCGGTTTCAAGTGTTTTCGCCGGGAAGTGCTGGAAGCCATCGACCTCGACGATGTCCATTCCACCGGTTACTCGTTCCAGATAGAGATGTCCCTGCGGGCCTGGAAAAAGGGCTATCGCATAAAAGAAATACCGATAATTTTTGTCGATAGAATCGCCGGCCAGTCCAAGATGTCGAAAAAAATCGTACGCGAGGCGATCTGGATGGTCTGGTGGCTGCGGATAAAATCAATTTTAGGTAAGTTTAATTAACCGGTGTGACCACGACCGTTAAAAATAGCGTATCCATCGTTATCGTCGTTCATAATTCGTTGCCGGTCCTGACCGACTGCCTGGAAAGCCTTCGGAAAAACGTGACCGGGCTGGATTTTGAACTGATTGTGGTCGATAACAATTCCACCGACTATCCCGCGGAAACCATCAAAAAAATTTTCCCCAGCGCCCGAATACTGGGTAACCGGGAGAATATCGGTTTCGGCGCCGCCTGTAACCGGGCGGCCGCAAAAGCGACCGGGGAGTTTTTGCTGTTTGTCAATCCCGATGTCGAACTCGACCGTGAGGCTATCGTGAGACTTCGCGGTGTTTACGAAGGCAAGGAAAAAATCGGTCTGACAGCCGCCCGCTGTCGTTTGAAAGACGGTACTTTTCATCCCACCTGTCGCAATTTTCCAACTCTGAAGAACATCATCTTCTCGCGGGGTTCTTTCCTGGCGCAGATAATAAGCAGTTCCAGCGGGCGGTTCGTGTCTTACACCCTGCCAGATTTCACCGAGAATACCATTGTCCCGGCGGTGGCGGGCACAGTCATGATGTTACGCAAAAGTCTTTTCGATAAACTTAACGGGTTTGACCGTCGTTTTTTCATGTTTATGGAGGATACCGACTTATCGTTAAGGGCCGTTGAGGCCGGGTTTATTAATCTGTTTGTTCCCGATGCCGGGGCGGTCCATAACTGGGGTCGGGGGAGCCGGACCGGAAAATTTAAGAGAAGCTGGTATCATCATCTCTCCGTCTGGAAGTATTTTCTAAAGCATTTTCCTAATCCGTTTTCATACCTGCTTTTACCCTTGCTTTTGATGTTTAATTTTATATTAGTGAGTATCCTTCCCGACCGTCGAAAGAAAGGGTAAACGGTGGAGCTCAAATCCTTACTGGTTGTAATTATTATCAGTTTTATCCTGGGACGCACAACTATTCCGGCCGTTATAAAATTATGCTATAAATATGATTTTCTGGACATGCCCGGTCATCATAAACGTCACCGGAAACCCACCCCGTTTCTCGGCGGGGTCGCTCTTTTTGTCGTAATCTGGCTGACCGTAATCGCTTACCTAATTTTCTCGGGTGTCTTCTCCCAGGAATTGGGCGGCTCGATTCTTTATATCTTTCTGGGGGCGATGATTATCTTTCTTGTCGGACTATCCGATGACCTGGCCCCGGTTTCAGCCTGGATAAAACTGCTGGCCCAGGTAGCTGCCGGACTGGTGCTCTATATGGGCGGGCTGAAAATCGACCCGGTTTCCATCCCGTATTACGGCCAGATAGCGATCGGTCAATATTCTGTCCTGATTACCGTTTTATGGGTGGTGTTGCTGACCAACGCCGTTAACCTGATTGACGGCCTTGACGGCCTGGCGGCGGGAGTTTCCCTGATTGGAATTGTCACCATGGTTATTATCGGCCATTTGTACCATCTCGGTCCGGTAATGGTTTTCGCATATGCCATGATTGGTTTCCTGGTGGTTTTTTTATATTACAACCGTTACCCGGCCCGGATTTTTCTGGGGGATTCCGGGTCTCTGCAAATCGGTTATTATTTCGCGGTTATCTCACTTTTGGTACCGGTGCGCTCTTATACCGCGGCGGCGCTTTATGTCCCTCTCCTGGCTCTGGGCGTACCGCTCCTGGAAACCGTCATCTCCTTCACCCGCCGACTAATAGCCGGCAAGAACGTCATGAAGGCTGACCGCCGACATATCTTCCATTATCTGACACTGGCCGGTTTGTCGTATCGCTGGGTGGTCCTCGTTTTCTATGCTCTGTCCGTCATTTTCGGCCTGTTCGCCCTGGCCATGTTTTATGTCAACCGGCTGAAAGTCTTTGGCTTTTTAGTCCTTTTTATGGTTGTTATTTTCACTTTATTTTTTATCTTTATGACCAATTTGAACCGTTTCCGGAAAAAGCGGTTATAAATGGAAAACGTAAATTTCATGAATTGAGAATTTGACAGAATGAACGATGGCATACAACTGGATTTCGAGCGGCCGATAATCGAGCTGGAAAAGAAAATCTCCGATATGAAGGATTTTTCGGTGGGGGAGAATATCGAACTCCAGAATGAAATAAAATCGCTGGAGAAAAAACTGGATCGCCTCCGTAATGAGATTTACAGCAACCTTTCCCGCTGGCAAAAAGTACAGCTTTCCCGTCATCCCCGTCGCCCTTATACCCTCGACTATATCCGGCTTATGAGCACGGATTTTATCGAGTTGCACGGCGACCGGTATTTTGCCGACGACAAGGCGGTGGTAGGCGGTTTCGGTCGTCTCGACGGCCGGCCGGTTATGTTTGTCGGTCAGCAGAAAGGACGCGACACCAAACAGAAACTGGAGCGCAATTTCGGTATGGCCCATCCCGAGGGTTACCGTAAAGCCCGAAGGCTTTTCTACCTGGCCGAAAAGTTCCGGGTCCCGATTGTGATTCTTATCGATACCCCGGGCGCTTTCCCCGGTATCGGAGCGGAAGAAAGGGGGCAGGCTGAGGCCATCGCCAAAAATATCTGGGTGATGTTCCAGATCAAGGTGCCGATTGTAGTCGTCATCATTGGCGAGGGCGCCTCGGGAGGAGCGCTCGGTATCGGTATCGGCGACCGGGTACTGATGTTCGAATATGCCTGGTATTCGGTTATTTCCCCCGAAGGCTGCGCGGCTATTTTATGGCGGGACAATGCCAACGCCCCGCAGGCCGCCGAGGCTCTTAAGCTGACCGCCCCCGATTTGATGGAGCTGGGGATTATCGATAAAATTCTGCCCGAACCGCCCAACGGGGCGCACCGTGACCATGACGCCGCCGCCCGAACGGTCAAAGAGGAACTGCTATGGGTCCTTGCCGAACTTGAAAAAGAACCGGTCGAGGATCTGATGAAGAAACGACTCGATAAATATCGGTGCATGGGTGTCTTTAAAGAAGAATAAGGAGGCAGTTATGACCCTGACCGACGAATTACTGGATAAACTGGCGTGTCCCAAATGTAAAGGAGAATTGGAATACCAAAAAGAAAGGGACCGCCTCGAATGTGATAAATGCAAATTGAGCTACCGGGTGGTTGAAGATATCCCGGTGTTGTTAATAGATGAAGCCGAGCCTGTTAAGTAAGGAAATATAAAATGAAACTCTCTAAATTTTGCGATGAAAACCTGGTCATCTTTAATTTAAAAGCGACAAAAAAAGATGAAGTGATTGAGGAGCTGGTGACCCTTGCGGCCGGTTCCAATATGATAAAAGACCATGATGAGCTTCTCAAGGACGTCAAGGACCGTGAGAATCTGGTGACCACCGGAGTCGGGTACGGCGTGGCTTTTCCGCATGCCAAAACCCGTTCGGCCAAGGGTATCGTGATAGCTTTCGGGCGCAGTGATAAGGGTATCGATTTCGATGCCATGGACCATAAGCCGGTTAACCTGTTTTTTCTGATTGCCGCCCCGGAGGACGCCATCGGAGCACACCTGAACGTGATGGCCCGTCTGTCGTACCTTATGAAGCTGGGCGAGAACCGGGATAAATTGATGAAGGCTTCGTCGCCTGGCGATGTTCTCGCTTTGATGGATGAAATTGAATAATAAAAATATTTAAACAGCCAGGATGGCTTAACAGATGACTTGGATATCCAATCTCTTCTCGAGGTATTGGCGTAATTTTCATTTTATTTTTATACTGTTACTGACGGTAATTCTGGTTTTTAACAATGCCGCTGTCAACGGTTTTGTCAGCCAGGTAGCGGTATCCGCGTTTAATTATCCCTTTTTCATAGTGAAGAATTTTTTCGATGGCCTGGTAGAGGTCAGCGAAAAAAACGAGAGCCTTCAAGCCGCCCTGGTCGAGGCTTCGGTGCGGCTGTCAATGCTCGAGGAAGCCCGCCTGGAAAACAACCGCCTGCGGGCGGTTTTGGGATTTGAACCGCCGCCGGGTTACAGTCTTGTCCCGGCCAAGGTCATCTCCGTGGCGGGGGATAAAATACCAGTCTCCGCCGTCATCAATCGCGGCAGCAGGGACTCTATCTTTATCGACCAGGCGATAATCAACCAGGCGGGTTTGATTGGTCGGGTAGTTTCGGTCTCGCACGATTTCGCCACCGTGCAACTTCTGACCGACCCGACCAACCGGGTGGCCGCCCGCGTTGGTGAAAGTCGTGAAATGGGCATCGTCAAATATAATATCAGCGAAGGTATGGTCCTGGACAATTTCCCCATCCAGGGCACCATCAATCGCGGCGATGTTATCCTGTCTTCCGGGCTGGGTGGTGTCTATCCTTCCGGTTTGAAAGTGGGAACGGTCAACACGGTAGAATACCCCGAAGAAGAACCCTTCTGCAACGTTACCCTGACGCCGGCCGTCAATTTTAATTCGATAGAGGAATTATTCATCCTGCAGTTGAGGCCGTTATGAGATTTATCCCCTATTTTTTATATCTCCTGCTGATAGGCATGCACCAGATAATCTGGCGCGATATGACCTCGATTTACGGGGCGACCGTCAACCTGGCGGCCTTGATAGTGCTGGGGGTGTCGCTCTATAAGTCGGAAGTTATCGCCAGCTGGTTCGGCTTTGCCGCCGGCATAGTCCTGGCGGCGGGATTCCCGAATGTGCTCGGCTGGCACGCCCTGGCGCTGGCCGCACTCGGTCTGGCAGCTTATCACGTCAAGGAAAGGCTGAACCTGGAATCCCTCTATACCAAATTGCTGCTGATGTTTGTCGGCATCCTGCTGCACAATATCCTGGTCCTGATAATTCAGACCGACCGGTATTTTTATCAATTATGGCTGGATGCTCTGTCGGGAGCGATATATACCACGGTAATTGCGATGATATTCTTCCTCTTCAAGGAAGGTGTTATAACGGCGAAAAAAATAAAATCGATATTTTAATTAGTATCCATGGAACGCTATAAGATTTCACTGGCCGGACGGGAAAAAATCAGCCTGGTGGTGGTAGCGATTGTTATTCTGCTGCTGGTTGTCGGGCTGGTCAAATTACAGCTTATCGACCACAGCGAGTTTCTGGAAAAATCGGAGAGTAACCGTATCCGGGTGGTGCCGATAACCCCGCGCCGGGGAGTGGTCTATGACCGCGAGGGGAAAGTTCTTATCGACAACCGGCCCTCCTACACCGTCTCGGTGGTACCCGCCGAAGAGGTCAAGGGCAAGACCCTGCCCAACCTCGGTCAGGTAATCAGTCTGGATACGCTTGAGATTCGCAAGAGAATAAAAAAGAACATGGTCAGCCGTTACCAGCCCGCCCCGGTCAAGAAAGACATCCCTTTTGACGTAGTCGCTATCCTTGAAGAACAGAACCGCATTTTCCCCGGTATCAGTTACCAGATGGAACGGGTTCGACAATACCCGGTGGAACTGGGTTGCGAAGCTTTCAGCGGCTATGTCGGAGAGGTTTCGGAAGAACAACTGGGCAAAAATAAAATGTACAATTACCGGCTCGGCAGCATGATCGGTAAGGAGGGTCTGGAAAAATATTACGATAATCTGCTGCGGGGTAACGAGGGTACGGCGTATATCGAGGTCTCAGCCTCGGGGCAGATTCTGGGACCGTACGAGGGACGGAAAAAAATAGAAGCCGTCCCCGGCTCGGATCTGACCCTGACAATCGACCTCGACCTTCAGAGAACCGGGGTAGAGGCCATCGATACTTTTTGTTGCGGAGCGATTGTGGCTCTGGACCCCCGCAGCGGCGAGGTCCTGGCTATGCTTTCCTATCCCAACTATGACGCCAATATTTTTTCCTCGGTTATCCCGGAAAGCCTGTGGCTGGAAATTTCCAGCGATTCCACTCATCCTCTGCTCAACCGGCCCCTCAATGGTCTTTACCCGCCCGGTTCCACGACCAAACTGCTGACGGTCGGGGCGGGTCTGGAGGAAGGTCTCATCAATGAAAACACGACTTTCAAACCCTGCCTGGGTGGCATGCAGTTCGGCAACCGTTTCTTTCGCTGCTGGTATGCCGGCGGTCACGGCCGGCTGACGGCCGTTCATGCTATCGAGCAGTCGTGTGATGTCTATATGTACCAGCTGGGATTGAAATTGGGAGTTGACGTCATGAGCCGATATTTCGATTTGTGCGGTTTCGGTCGCACCACCGGTATCGACTTGCCCAACGAATATGCCGGGTTGAATCCCAACAGCGAATATTACGATAAACGATACGGCGTCAACAAATGGACCCAGGCCCTGGCTTTGAACAACGCTATCGGTCAGGGGGAGATTCTGGTTACACCTTTGCAGTTGGCGCAGTTCTACTGCGGACTGGCCAACGGCGGGGTCGTGTACCGGCCGCATATAGTTAAAAAAATATCCAAATCGTCCGGTGAGCAGATTTCGGTGTCGCCGGTAATGTCTTTCAAACTGCCCTTTTCCGAGAGGACCCTGGAATTATTAAAAGAGGGCCTGCGGCTGGTGGTGGAAGGGGAGAGGGGTACCGCCCGCGGATTGCATAATAAATACTATGCGGTCGGTGGGAAAACCGGCACCGCCCAGAATCCCCATGGCGAAGACCACTCCTGGTTTGTCGGGGTAGCCCCGCTGGATAATCCCGAAATCGTAGTCTGCGCTATTGTGGAAAACGCCGGGCACGGTTCCGAAGTCGCGGCGCCCCTGGTGGGCAAGGTCATCCGCACCTATATGGATAAAAAGACGCGGCGGGAAAATCTCGCCCGGGTTGCCGACGGGGGGGACCGCTGATGCTGGATTATCGCCAGCTGGACTGGAAACTGATCACCGCCACCCTGGCGCTATCACTAATCGGAATAATCCTTATTATGTCAGCCCAGTATTACGCCGATACCGACTATCAGCAACATTATTATCAGCGCCAGATAATCTGGTTGCTTTTCGCTCTGGTGGTTTTTACCGTGGTGATTCACCTGCCGATGAGGATTTTCGATGTCAGCGCCTACCTCTTGTTTTTTATAACCCTGGTTTTACTCGTACTCGTCCTTATTCTAGGGTCCTCGCGCGGCGGTGCGTCCCGCTGGTTTTCGTTCGGACCGATTAACCTGGCCCCCTCGGACATCGCCAAACTCACTCTGGTCTTCGCCCTCTCGCGTTTTTTCGCCTATACCAAACTACCCGTTATCTCCAAAAGGCGGCTGGCTCTCTCCGGCCTGATGACCCTAATCCCGGTCATGCTGATTATCAAACAGCCGGACCTGGGTACCTCACTGGTTTTTTTCGTTATTCTCTTCGCGCTCTGGTTCTGGTCGGGCATGTCTCCCTGGTATTTGTTATTGATACTCTCGCCGCTAATATCGCTGGTCACGGCCTCACACTGGCTGTCCTGGGCCGTCTATTTCGTAGTGCTGCTGTCGTTTCTGGCTTTTCTTAAGCCGGGCATGCTCAACAGTACGGTAGTCGTGATTTTCAACCTGGCGTTCGGGATAATCACACCTTTTATCTGGAACCGTATGGCCGAGTACCAGCGCCTGCGCATTAAAACCTTCTTCGACCCCAGCCTCGACCCCCGCGGCGCCGGATACCAGATTATTCAATCCAAAATCGCTATCGGCTCCGGCGGCATCCTGGGCAAGGGGCCGTTGGGCGGGTCGCAAACCCGTCTGGAATTTCTCCCCGAACGTCATACCGATTTTATTTTCTCGGTGCTCGGCGAGGAGTTCGGCCTCTGGGGTTCGCTTCTGGTGCTGTTGCTGTTCACTTTTATTTTCTACCGCGCCATCCGCATCGCAGCTCGCTGCCGGAGTCGCTTCGCCTCCGGCGTGGTTATGGGGGCGGTGGCTATCCTGCTTTTCCAGTTCCTCATAAATATCGGCATGACCCTGGGCTTCATGCCCGTGACCGGCCTCGCCCTGCCCTTTCTCAGTTACGGCGGCACCGCCCTGGTGCTGTCCTGGACCCTGATCGGGCTGATTATCTCGGCCGATTATCGCTGGCAGGAATACTGATGTTTTCTAAATGAAATTAAACCGACCCGGGGATTTTGAGTATAAGAAATACAATTATTGATTTATGAGCATTATGAAAAAAAACATCGCAGTTTTTATCATGTCGCTACTGACAATTCCGGTTGCGGAAGCGATTGACCTCGATTCGCTGTTTGAGGTCTCCATCGGCGGCCCTCAAGCCCGGGCCCGGCTCGACCGGCTGGTTTCGTACCACGCCGCGGGTACCGTCAATATCAGCGGCCTGATGGGGCATTTCGAGGAATTTTTCGTACCGCCGGATAAGTTCTATCTTGAAGTCGATTTCGAACATTTTAATATGGTGCAGGCGTATGACGGTCAGGCCGCCTGGCAGAAAGACCACAACGGTTTCGTGTCGGAGTTGGAAGGATACGAGAAAGTTAATTTCCTCGGGGAAATTTATTTTTCATCGTATTCTTATCTTTTTCCGAGACGGATCGACGGCTCTTATGAATATCTCGGTCGGGCGGTCAAGGACGGGATTAAATGCCATGAAGTGGCTTTCTATCCGTTGAACGAAGATACGGTCAAGGTGTATTTCGATATTAATACCGGCCTGCGCCGGTTCTCTACCGGTAAGCTTGACAATCTGATGACGCTGGCCGTTATCGACGATTATCGCGATGTCTCGGGGATAATGATTCCCTTCCATTCCCGGGCGGAAACCCAGGTGGAAAATTTGTTTACCGAGTTTACGATTGAAAGTGTCAAACTCGACGAACCGTTTGACCCGGGTATTTTCAGCAAACCGACGGTGATAACAGCCGACTACAAGTTCCCCGACGATAAGGAATTTGTAACCATTCCCTTTGATTACCGCCTCGGTCATATTTATCTGAAAGCCGTCATCAACGGTAAAAAGAGCGCCTGGTTTATTCTCGACAGCGGCGCCTCGGGCAATATCTATCATACCGCGATTCTGGACGACCTGTCTCTACCGCTGGTCGGTTCGCTACCCGCCAAGGGTATCGGCGGCTTTGACGAAGTGCAACTGGTTCGCTCGGATTCCGTCACCATTGGTGAATTGACCCTCTACAATCAGGTTTCCGGAGTTTCCGACCTGACCGGTATCGGTCTGCCCGGCCGCGATGGACTGCCTTTCGGCGGCGTTCTGGGCTACGACCTGCTGTCGCGTTTTCCCCTTATGGTCGATTATCGGGATTCGACTCTGACGGTTTTCAACCCGGATAGTTTCACCCCGCCCGACAGCGGTCATATGATACCTTTTCAATTGACCATGCAGGTGCCGACTATCAAGGCCGAACTGAACGGTATCCCCGGTAGCTTTATTATCGATCTGGGCAATCCGTTCAGTCTCATTATTCATAAGAATTTCGTGGAATCTAATAAACTCGATGAAAAGCTGGATGATATCCGGGATATCAGCGGGGAATACGGCGGTGTCGGCGGCACGGTCAAAGGCAAAACCGCATACGCGGCCGTTTTCGGCTTCGGGGACATCCGCATTCAGTCGCTTCTGGTCGTTTTGCCGGGAGAAAGCGAAGGCATTTCCGGTTCGGAGAAAATCGCCGGGAATATCGGTAACCTGCTTCTGGAAAGGTTTCGGGTTCTTTTCGATTATCCCCGGAATCGCGTAATCTTTTATGACCCGGAAAAATAATTATTTTCTTGCCAAACTAAGATAATTGACATTTTTCTGCAAATAACACTCAAGGATGCAAAAAACTTGACATAACTGTGGGCGGCTGTTAATTACCTCTTAAAAGATTATTGATCTTAAGCCGGAAGAAAAGGTGTTTTAAACGTATAAGTTGTTGTTATCTATATAATTTTTTAGTCGATACAGACTGATATGATACAGGTTGGAATTCGTTTATTATGAAAAAAACACTTATATTTTTTTTGGTTTCGTCGCTTTTACCCGCTCTGATATTCGCTCAGGTGCAGGTTAGCGATGACTATGAAAAGATTGCACCGTTCGAAAAGCGGCACCAGGCGGGCGCCCGGCTGGGTGTCTGGCTTAACCAGGGGGATGAGCCACTCGGCCGCGACAGTTCGAATGTTTTTTACAAAACCGATATCGGTAACAATAACTTTTATTTCGAGGGTTTTGGCGCTTATCGCCTTAATTCGCGGATCATGTTAGAGGTAACCCTGGGCTTTGTCAATCGAGGTAATGTTACCGTCTTTGACGGTGTCGATTCCTATGTCGGGAATCTGGTGGTTTATTCCATGCTGGCTCATGTGAAATTATACCCTCTGCCGCGCCTTTTCGGCAGATTCTATCCGTACCTCACCGCCGGCGGCGGGCTTTATTATGGTCGTCACGATGTCCAGTTCACGACCAATTATGATTTTTTCAGGGTGTTCGATGAAAAATCGGGTACTGATTTCAATTATGCGCTCGGGGGCGGAATTGACTGGCCCCTTTCCAGCGTATTCGGTCTGGATTTGAACGTCAAGTATATGCCGATCACCCTTTCGAAAGAACTGGTGGAAATTACAGACTTCGATGCCCTGAGCGTTTCGGTGGGCGTCAAATATTTGTTCAATACAGGTAAATAATATTTTAATTCCAGGAGGAAATAATGAAAGTAGGAATTAACGGTTTTGGCCGCATCGGCCGGCTGGTTTTCAAGGCCGCCCGCAACACGGATATCGAGTTTGTCGGTATCAACGATATTACCGACGCCAAGACGCTGGCTCACCTGTTGAAATACGATTCCATCCACGGTCGCTACCCGGAAGAGGTCGGCATCGACGGCGACAAGATGGTAGTCGGGGGAAAGAAAATACCGATTCTGGCCGAACGCGACCCGGGTAATCTTCCCTGGACCAAACTGGGCGCGGACATTGTCCTGGAATGTACCGGATTATTCCGCACCAAGGAAACCGCCGGCAAGCATATCGCCGCAGGGGCCAAGAAGGTTTTGATATCCGCCCCGGCCAAACAGCACGACGGGACGTTCATCCTGGGCGTTAATTCCGACCAGTACGATAAAAAGAAGCACGATGTTATTTCTATCGGTTCCTGCACGACCAACTGCCTGGCCCCGGTAGCCAAGGTATTGATGGATAATTTCGGCATCGTCAAGGGTTTCATGACCACCATCCATGCCTACACCGCCGACCAACGGCTCCAGGATGCGCCGCACAAGGACCTGCGGCGGGCGCGGGCGGCGGCATTGTCAATGGTGCCCACCACCACCGGTGCCGCCAAAGCCATCGCGGAAGTTATCCCCGAACTCAAAGGGAAGATGGACGGCATCGCAATCCGCGTACCCACCCCCGACGCCTCGCTGGTGGACCTGGCGGTCATTCTCGAGAAAGAAGCTTCCGTCGATGATATCAACGCCGCCGTTAAAAAAGCGGCTGGTTCGGGTCCGCTGGCCAAAACTCTCGAATACTGCGAGGACCCGATTGTTTCGACGGATATTATCGGCAACCCCCACGGTTCCGTTTTCGACAGTGCCTTGACGGCTGTGCACGGTGATATGGCCAAAGTCTTCAGCTGGTATGACAACGAATGGGGTTTTTCATGCCGCATGGTGGATATGCTGCGGATGATGTTATAGCCTTTATACATTGAGGTTGAACAAATGAATAAACTGACCGTATCCGATATCAATTTCAGGGGGCGCAAGGTTCTCCTGCGAGTGGATTTCAACGTGCCCCTCGACAAACAACAGCAGATAACCGATGACCGGCGGATAAGAAGCGCCCTGCCGACAATCGAGAAAATCATGAAGGATGGCGGCAAGGTTATCGCCTGCTCACATCTCGGGCGCCCCAAAGGCAAACCGGTGCCGGAAATGTCACTGCGTCCGGCAGCCAAAAAGCTGGCTGAGCTGCTCGGCAAGGAGGTTCGGTTCGCCGAGGATTGTGTCGGTCCCGAAGCTGCGAACCTGATAGGGAAGATGAAGGAAGGCGACTGTGTTCTGCTGGAGAACCTTCGTTTTCACGCCGAGGAGGAAAAGAACAACCCCGCTTTCGCCAAAAAGCTGGCCGCTTTGGGAGATATTTACGTCAACGATGCCTTCGGCTCCGCCCACCGGGCGCACGCCTCGACCGAGGGTGTCACCCGCTATTTCTCACAGGCGGTCGCCGGTTTTCTCATGGAGAAGGAATTGCGCTATCTCGGCCAGGCGCTGGCCAACCCCGCGCGGCCTTTCGCGGCCGTGCTCGGCGGCGCGAAAATCTCCGGAAAAATCGATGTTATCCAGAATCTCCTGGGCAAGGTCGATTTGCTGCTCATCGGCGGCGGCATGGTTTTCACGTTCGCCAAAGCTATGGGTTTTGCAATCGGTGATTCCCTCCTGGAGGAAGATAAGGTTGAACTCGCCGGGGAAATTATTGAGGCGACCAAAGAATCGCGAACCAAACTCGTGTTCCCGACGGACACC
>JAFGNW010000247.1 GCA_016926795.1 Candidatus Zixiibacteriota bacterium | reverse complement strand
GGCTGGCTGGATCTGGTGGCCCTGCGCCATGCGGTCCGCATCAACGGCGTCGATTCCATCGCCATCACCAAGCTGGACGTGCTCGATGAAATGAAGGAAATCAAGGTCTGTGTCGCCTACCAGCTCAACGGCGACCGATACGACGAGGTGCCGCTGGATTTGGCCGAGTTGAGCCATGTTCAACCGATATATAAGACCCTGCCCGGCTGGCAGGCCGATACCACCGGCACGACCAAATTCAAGGACCTGCCGCAGAAAGCCCAGGATTATCTGAACTATATCTGTAAGGACCTGAACGTGTCCATCTGCCTGGTATCGACCGGAGCCCGGCGCGAAGAAACCATTATGGTTTGATTTGTGAGAGATAAATTGATTTAGTAATATTTTGAGGAACGACATTATGAAAAAAGCAGCTATCTGGATTGCTCTTGTTATTTTCGGGATGAGTTTTATGATAGCCGGGTGCGGTTTCCTGGGCATAGGCGGTAAGGAAACACCGAGGACGGTCACTACCAACTCGGGTTTGACCTATACCGACGTTAAAATCGGCGATGGCGCGATGGCCGAGGCCGGCACCGAGGTCGAGGTCCATTACACCGGCTGGCTGTATGTGGACGGTCAGAAAACGACCAAATTCGACAGCTCCCGTGACCGGGGGCAACTTTTCAAATTCCCGCTGGGTGCGGGCCGGATGATAAAAGGCTGGGAAGAAGGTATCCCGGGAATGAAGGTGGGTGGCATCCGCGAATTGATTATTCCGCCGGAGCTCGGCTACGGCGCCCGCGGGGCGGGGGAGGATATCCCGCCCAACGCCACTTTGTTTTTCGAGGTGGAGCTTTTTAATGTCATAAAAAAATAACAAGAATAATTTGACATTTCGCCGTTTAGGCCTATTTTTAGGTTGCTCAATGGGGGTGTAGCTCAGTGGTAGAGCACCTGCCTTTTAAGCAGGCTGTCGAAGGTTCGATCCCTTCCACCCTCATTTTTTCATGGGAGGCGGACATATGACATTAAAATGTATCTTTATTTTCATTTCGGTTGTAATTATTCTATCGGCAAACACTTACGCCCAGGGGGATTATATCGAGAACTGCCGGGGCGGGGCGCAGGCGGTCGGCGGGTTGCAAATCAACGGCGACGCCGACGGCTTCTCCGGGGGAATCTCCGGCTCGTATAAGGGAATTATTGATTTCGGGCTTGCTATAGGCTACATGGATATTCACGAGAACGGGACCAGAGCCACGACTTTTTCCCCCTCGATATTCATCCACGCGGTCAAGCCCTCTTATTTCAATACTCCAGTATCGGTTTCGCTGGGCTTTGTCTACCACGACCAGACCACCAAACCCGACGAGGACGCCGGCAACGAGTATTATACTCCTAAGAAAGTTAAAGCCGATTATTATATCCCGCAGATTATTGTCTATCGCAACTACGAGGTCAATCCTTCGACGGTAATTCAGCCGAACCTGGGTCTCGGTTATGCCTTTGGCAACCGCTTCCTGGAGGAGGGATATTTCGAGGGGCTGGGGGAGGACAACCAGGTGATATTTAGTTGCGGAGCGTCGATGTTTTTCGAGAACAACGAAAATTCTATATTCCGGGCGGATTTGGGAGTGCAGGTCGATGAGCGCTACACCACGGTGGGGATTCAGCTCGGCCTTATTTATAAACTTCCGAAGCGGTGATTAAGTTTACTCTCTTCTGTAGCTATAGGTATCTGCAGGGCACTAAATAAAATTCAGTAGAATGTCGTTGCGAGGAGCTCACTTTGGCGAGCGACGCAGCTATCTAATTGTCGGGTTTTTCATCCGCCGGGGCCGGATTCATTACCCGACCTAATATCTGGTACAAGTGGGCGGCACATGTCCACATGTGCCCCGTTATCCGGCAGATGTGGACATCTGCCTGGCACATTAGCAATAAATTAACTTAATTTTGTGGGCGGCACATGTCCACATGTGCCCCAGTACCCGGCAAATATAGTTATTTTTTGAGAGCTATCAGGAATCCTTTCCTGACAATATTTTCTGCTTATTTTAAGCTACTAAACCGGGTTTAAAAGATGCTTGACATTTTGACGAAAAATGGTATGTTTTTCACGCTAAAAGAAAGAACTAATATAATGCGCCATTAGCTCAGCTGGTAGAGCAGCTGACTCTTAATCAGCGGGTCCTGGGTTCGAATCCCCGATGGCGCATTTTTTTATGGCTGAAAATGAGTTAGCTTAACTATGGCTAAAAATACTCCCCAACAATCTATTGATTTCAAGGGGCTGCGCTCGGGTGATTTGACGCTGTATCTTATTGAAAAATCGGATTACGCGCCTTTATGTGAGCTCCTTCGGAAGTACGATGAAGCCGCCTATTTTCTTGAGGAGCTTGAGAAGAGCTACCTGCCCGCCTTTAATGATTCCGGCTGGCGGACCAAATACGGTTTCACCGTCAGGCTGGCGGATGATTTGGCCGGGCTGTGTCTGCTGGGAATTTCAAGCCGGGAGCACCGCCGGGGATATACCGGCGCCGATATCCTGCCGCACATGAGGGGCAGAAACATCGCGCCCCGAAGCAAACCCCTTCTTTTCTATCTCGCTTTTGAAATGCTGGCCTTGAACCGGGTGGAAACCGGCTGTCTGGCGTCCAATGAAGCCTCCCGCAGGTCCATCGAAAAGATAAAAGGAATACAATACGAAGGGAGGCTGCGGGAATATAACCGTAAGCTGGACGGTCAATATGAAGATGATCTGCGCTATGCGATCCTGCGGCGCGACTGGCTCGAACTCTACGACCGTTCGGAAATTGAAGTGATACGTTAGCCGTCCGGCATAAAGGACATAAAAACCGGCAGAACGGCTATAAGTACTGCCCTGCAGTTCTGATGGTATATTTTTTTAGTTGGTGCCCAGTGGATTCGGAAATTATCCTGATCTTGTGAAAACATCAATCAAAATATTCATTTTTTTAGCCTTCGCTTTCGGGTATGTTGTTTTAAACAATCTTCCATATCTGCCCGGACCGGACAACCTCTATGATTTTTCAAATTCCGCGCACGACTATATCGGAATGCTGGGGCTTTTAGGATTAGTGGCCGTACCCATCGGAATCACATGGCTTGTGGTTAGGTTAGTCAAAGTTCGCAAGGTGGCTTGGTGGCCCGTAATTTTTATCCTTTCAGGTATATTGGTTTTGTGCAATGGAAGGTATATCGAACCTCTGTTCAGGGATCATGCGAGAGAACGTTCGATTCGCGAAGCCGGCGTTCTTATAAGGGCAATCGAGTCATATCGCAATTCAGAAGGCTTTTATCCGGTGGAACTCTCGCAGTTGATTCCTGAATATATAGACAGTATCTCCGTGCCATCGTCAATGGGCTCGAAGGAATTTGTTTACCGGCGGACAGACGAAACTTTCGAAGTGGAATTCTACCAGAATGTGATAATGAATTTCAATATCGAAGTGGTCGTATATAACCCGCTTGACAGGCAGGAAAGTAGGGGGGGAATACCCTTTTTGTATGAAACAGGGCATGAGCACTGGAAGTATTGTATATTAGATTGAGTATTGATCATAGGGAGCCGGTTACAAAATTTAATTAAGAGTAATAGTGAGAAAGATGATGGCTATGCCTCAGGAAATTGTACAGATAGACGCTTTTACCTCGGAGCCGTTCCGCGGCAACCCGGCGGCGGTGTGTCTGATGGACGAGCCGGCTTCGGAAGCGGGCGTTTATCCGAAATCGTATTTCGTAGTAGTCGAGAACGACGATATTGTCCGAAAACTCGTCCCCGACCTGGCGGCGATAGAGAAACTACCGGAGCCCAAAGTCTGTGTGACTGCGCCCGATACCACCGGGCAGGCGGATTTTGTCTCGCGGCTGTTCGCGCCGGCGCTGGGAATTAACGAGGACCCGGTCAACGGCAACTCCCACACCGCCCTGACACCCTAGTGGGCGAGCCGTCTGGGAAAAGAAGAACTGACAGCTTACCAGGCTTCCGAACGCGGCGGGATTTTGAAGGTAAAAAATCGCGGCGATCGCGTCACGATTGCGGGGCAGGCGGTGACGGTTCTTCAAGGCAAAATGCTGGGGAGTATATAAAATCTCGTAAATGAATTTAATAACAAGGGCGTGTGGTGATAAACAGACTCGTCAAGAGGTTATTTATAAGTTGGCAATGTACGAAAAGAAGTTAACCTTGCACTCAGGTAATCCCTGCAGAATTTGTCTTTGTTAAGATTCGAGAAGAGCCCGTTGCACCTTCCGGTTTTTACCGGAACAAACCAGCACAGTAATTTTCACTACTTACCGATTTATCTCAAATAAAGATTTTTAACTTAAAATAATGGCCATTAAATCCATCTTTACAATATTATATATAATAATTCTTGCATATTAAGAAAATATTTAGTATATTTTTTTTAAAATTATGAAGTTTACATCTTGCACGATTACCACAATTCAATAAGCATACAAGATTAGTTTCAGTCTGAAACTATAAAGCTGTAAATCTCCGGGGGGAGGTGATAAAGATACAATCTCTTTGTAGTTCTATACTTCTTTATTAAAAAAATAAAATCTCGGCAATGAAACCAACCTTTAAATTCAGAGGGATTTACATGAAAAAAGTATGGTTCTTTACGTGTAGCCTGGTAATCCTTTTATGCCAGGCTGGTATTGCACAGATCGATGGGAATGACCTTTCTTAGCAGGGACAGCTCTTCGGTACCGACAACCTTCCCGTACCCGACAACAATTACACATTTACCTATGTTATCTGGACTAATTGTGTGGGAGGTAATCCGCTTTGGCAGGAAACACAGAATGTTGAGGTTGTGGACGGCCTGTTCGATGTCAATCTCGGCAGTGTGAACCCGATTCCCGATTCGGCTTTATCTGTAAATTTGGATGATTCTATTTACCTTGAGGTAACGATTAACGGTGAAACACTGGAACCCCGGACTAAATTTACCGCAGTGCCTTTTTCTTTTCAAACCAAAAGGGTAAAGGGTGATATTTTCACCGGACCTAATTCCCTTACGTTATTTAACTGCAAAATTGATTGGTGTGATGATCCCCCGCATGATACGTCCAAGGTTTCATTAAACATTTTGGATATTGTCCACGGTGACACTAATTCCATAAAAATGAGCGTTGATTCCTCGAGCTGTGCTTTTAATATGGTTACGCTCGGCGATATAATGGTTGATACAACCTTATTTGAAATGAGCACAAATGACAACGCGGCTATATTGGACATAGTTTACAAAAACGGCGCTGCTTTTGATACTACCTGGATAGAAATGCGGGCCGATTCGGGCGGCAGTCGGATAAATATGCTCGATGTTGATACCGAGGGACATCGAAAAAGTATGTTCAGGCCCGGTTATGCAATGCATCAGTATATCGGTGACCTGGCAGTCGATACGACCTTGTTTGAAATGCAGGTGAATTCATCCGGTGGCGAGCTGGGTATTTTATATTTCGACGGCTATAACTGGCGCGACCAATCCATAATTAAGGCAGGTGGTATGGCTCAGCATCATTCAGAAGACGGCGGAATATCAGTCGATACAACTTTCTGGGAGCATGACCGGTTGTCCTTTAACAGCAACGGCACCGCTTTAAATCTGGGCTTGAACGGTATCAGTATCGTGGATAACATTGCCAAAGCCAACGATACCGCCTTCAGTGTCGATGCCGAGGGAAACTTGCAAGTGTCTGGTTTTGCCATGCCATTCGGAGCTTCGAGCGGTTATGTATTGACATGTAACTCCTCTGGCGTGGGTACCTGGCAGCCCGGCGGAGCCGGCTCGGGATGCTGGGAATGTCCGGGCAATTATACGTACCTGGCCGACAGCAACGACAGTGTCGGTATCGGAACCTCGAGCCCCCTGGCTAAACTGGACGTCAGGGGAGATACAAGATTGGCTGGCGATTTACAGATTTACGGCAATTTAAGTTTGGGTCTTTCCGGTGACTATTGGAGAATATCAACAGCTATAACCGGTACTGCCGACACCAATGCCCTGTTTGCGATGAATTACGCCGGGACTGCAGCTACCTTTAGCAGTGGTCCGTATTCCCCCGGTTACTCGAGTAATCCTAGCGCTATTTATGCAGCAGGAACAGGTGGAAATTGGGGTGGTATATTCACGTCTTACGACGGTGGGAACGGCGTTTATTCACAGATTGAAGATAACGGAGTGGCGTTATACGGAAAAGTCTTTTCCGGCACCGGCTATTCCGGTTATTTTGAAGGCGGCAGCGGAGTTTATGTTGAAGGAGATTTGCACGTTGAGGATAAACTCACCATCACCCCGGATACCAGCTTTTATACCGTATGGGCCGCTGATTTTATGCCGCAATCCAACAACATTACTTATTATATAGACCATGACTATTCTTTCCATGGCCAGACACCGGGACAAAGTATTACTCTTTTTGTTCCTATACACTTACCGGATAGCGCCAGGATAGTCAGCTTCAGGGCTCATGTCTATGACAACTCATCCAGTGAGGATGTTTCCTGCCTCCTGTTCCAGAAAATAGGTGCTGATGCAACCTCTGGTTTCTCAACTTTGACTTCATCGGGGACAAACGGAGACTGGTACTATCTGGTTGATAATACTGTCAACCATATTGTCAATAACGGCTCGGACAAATTTTATGGTGTCAAGATAGAATGGACCGTGCCAAGTAGTTATACTTTTATAAGAGTTCAATTTGTGCAGGTCAGGTATGTCGTGACCGACCTGGCTCAATAGCTGGTTGTGGATAATATTATGAGTTTGATAAATGAAAGAGAAAAAAAGATGAGAATAATAAAATTCACAATTTTAATTGGGCTGCTGGCGGCGCCTTTAATATCAGCTTTTTCCGATAACCGGACGGACGACCAGAAAAGTAAGAGCTTCATTTTGAAAAAGGTAGTCACGGGGAGTTCGGAAAACTTTATCCTGAAAAAGGCGGCTATTTCTTCCAATGCCGTCAAAGGTGAGTCTGCAACCTTCAAACATAAGGCTACCGCCGGGCAACCGTTAACCGATGCCGGCCATTCGGAAAGTTTCAATTTGAGCCAGGGCTTCTGGGAGGTTTTTGATAATGCCGGTTGTTGTGTGGACTACACGGGAAATACAAATTGTTCTGAATTTGAAACACCGGATATCTCCGATATCACCCGGCTAATCGATTATCTTTACCTGAGTCATGTACCCCTGTGTTGTCCCGGAGAGGCCGATGTAAATGCGAGCGGTGATCCGGAGCCGGATATATCGGACATCACCCGGTTGATAGACTTTCTTTACTTATCACATGAGCCGCTGCCTGACTGCCCTTAATTATTTTTACGATACTAAACTTGTCAAAAGGCTGTTTTGAAAAACCAAAACAGCCTTACTTATTATTGATAATGGCAATTATACCATCAAATATTTTTTTATACCCTGCAACTCTTTGCACATTAAATTTCAAATGTTGCCCAAATTGCTCTATTTTTCTGGATGTATGGGGATTTCCCCACTTTTTTAATAATCACCTAAGTAGTTATCACGTATATGTTAAGGAGTCCTTTTAAAAGTTAAATACGCTGTTCAATTTTCAGGCAGGAGAATTGCTTTCATTATATATGGCTAATTTTAAAATCAAAGCTTAGCCCGACATTGGACTCATACACCGAAAGGATAAACAACGGTGAAAAAAATAGTCACCCTGCTCGTTGTTCTGGCTTTCTCGGCCGTCCCGGGCGTTGCCAGCGTATATTACTTCCATCCCAACCCGGCCGATTTATCCGACCTTGACCATTATCGTTATTTCAGCTGGGGTTTTGAATGGCAGAATCCCGATGACAAGATTACGTCGATAAGTATGACCTTCAAAAATATCCAGGATTATACAGTCGAGCCGGACGATATCCTTTATATCAACCTGCTGGATACCCCTCCCGGTCTGGGCGTTCATGCCTATTATGACTATCGGGAAATCGGTAACGCCTGGGAGGGCGAAGGCCCGCTTATCGGGACCTGGTCCGACCCGCTGGGTTATCCCAACCCTCCGATTGATCTGACTTTCAATTTCACCGAGGAGCAGGTTGGTTATTTCAGTGATTTCATCGCCGATGGTTTTGTCGGATTCGGTTTCGACGCCGACTGTCATTATTTCAACGACGGCGTGGAACTGCGGGTGGAAACCGCTGTCCCGGAACCTTTGACGATCGGTTTGTTCGGTTTAGGTCTGGTGGGGATGGGTATTTTAAGACGCAAAAAACATTAAGCAAGTAAAGAATAGAGATAAGTCTCAGCTGGGCCGGTGGTCTCTTCAGCCACCGGCTTTTTTTTGGTTTTTTTTTAAGTCCTCCATCTATCTCCTTTGCTGTCATTAAAAAACAACTTTTTCTTACTCGCGGGAAATTACCGTAAACTGTCAATAAATATATACCGATATAGTATATATAAAGCGGCCCGAGCACCCGGACAGGCACCCTGACAAAAGTATAACTGTTATTTATTTTTAGTTTTTTACGGTTATGACTGATATGCCCAGACTTCAAAATAATTTTCCCCTGGTCTTTTTCATTATAGCCTTATCGGCTATCGAAACGATATTTACGTGCTGTCTGCTGAACAAATCCAACTCCATCTATTTTAACCTGGCGGTGATAATCTGCATGACGACGGCTTTTATTGTCACCCTGTTGTGCGTATTTGTTCTGACTTTTCTGAGACCGGAAAATCTTATGCTTACTCCCCGGAAGGACCTTCGCAAGGAGCTGGAAATTCTGACAGCCCTGGAGTCGCGGCTCGGGCAGTTAACCGCTAAGCTGGACAAACTCTTAAAAACACCCGGGCTGACGCCGGATAAGATTCAAATCGAACTTCAACATATGCTGACGGAATTACAGGAAATTAAAAGCGGGTTTGTTTCCCGAGGAATATAAGATGAATATACGGCAACATAACTGGATATACGGCCTCGTGTTTTTTGTGGCAGCGGAACTGGCGTTGTTCTATTTGTTATATACCGCGGAAAATTACGAATACCGATACCTGGTACTATCCGGCATGATGATAGTTTTTCTGGTGATTTGTATATACGGGGTATTGTTTTTTATAAATTCATCCTCGAAAAATTCTGTTCGGGATTACGAGACGGACGGTTTGCGGTTAACGGAAAAAATTAAGAGAATACAGAATTCGTTTGCACTGTTTCTAATGCAGAGAAATGAATTGTACGGAAAAATTATTCATTCCGATTCTGTTGACAGCGAAGGCAAACAGCGGGCGCTCGGCTTGTTGATGGATCTCACTACCTTGAATCAGTCGAGCGAGGCTATTCTGGCCCTGAACCGGGACTGGCAGGTCAGCCCGGTGAACCCGGAGAAACTTTCGGACGGTCACGACCCCCGGGTGGACCGGTACTGGAAACTGTTGAATGACGCCCGCAAAACGATCCTTGAAATGGAAACGGTTCTGTATAAATATCTGGGTAATGAGATGTACCGGGAAGATATATCCCTGCCGTCGGATGACCCTCTCGTCCGGATGGAAGAGCGGTTAAATTCATTGATACGGGGATTGAACGTCGATGCCGACATCGTGCCGGGCGAAGATAATGCTGACAGCAGTGAGGAATTTAAGAAAACGAACGAGGATTACATCGATACCGATAAAATCGACATCTCTCATGTTTAGCTAATATCGGTCGAAATTCATCCGGCTGGTGGCTTTTTCAGCCGCCGGCTCTTTTTATGTCGGTTATTCGTTCACCTGCCGGTAGTCCTCGATAAATTTTCCAAGATTGATAAAAACGCTTTTTTTGACGCCCGCGTTCAGGCCTTCGAGGTCGGTTACCCCCGTGAGAGTGCCAATCCAGGTAATGGCGCTGGTTTTGACCCAGCGTTTCCGGACGAGATTGACCCGCTGTCGCAAAGCCAGTTCCACTGTATAGATGTACCAATCAGTCAGGGTCTTGAGGTCGTTCGAGGGGCGCATGACGGATACGGTGGCGACCAGAAAGTTACCCTCCCAGGAGGCTTTGGAGGAATCATGGATTTCCAGTTTTTCCTCTGAGAGAACCGCCTCAATATCGGTTTGGAGTGCTTGCAGGTCGAGGGCGGTCACGACCTCACCCTGCTTTATTTCCTCGACCAGTACCTGCATGCCTTTGAGACCTTTGAGGGTTTCCCGCTCGCATTTGATGCTGGTCGCGGCGGCTGTGGAACAGACCAGAATTATCGCTGTCAAACGGACCATAAAATTTAAACTCGTTTTAGCCGTTCTCATTGTAATTTATCTCCCTCGTTTAATCATCGTTATTATAAAAGTGACTGAAATCTACACGTTTTTCACAACGCGCCAAAGCTTCACGATATTTTCTCTTGTCTTTTTCGGCGATCGCCCGGGCGTAATACCGGCAGGCTAGCTCGATTTGGCCGGTTATTTCACATAGTACTCCCAGGTTGTATAAAAGGGCGGGATGGTCGGGAAAGCTTGCCCGGAGTTGTTCGAAAACCGTCAGGGCTTTATCGGGCTCCCCGTTTTCAATCGCCCCAAAGGCAGCTTTTATCTCTTCCCGGTGTCCGGTTATTTTCAAGTCCTCGAGTTCGAAATCCTCAATTTCAAAGCGGGGGTATATAAATTCAGCCAGTTCCCTGGCGGCTGAGTCCGCCAGCTTTTCGACCATTTGGTTTATCGGGATGAGATACCGGTTTTCATCGTCGCAAACCTCTTCTTTGGCAAAGCGGTTTAAGGTTTTCTCATTGATTTTCTCGCCGGTGCGGGCGTCCACCAGGCAAAAAGTGACCGTCAGTGCAACCTCGTTAATAAAGCACCAGGCCTGGTAGCTGACAACTTGCCCTCCCTTTCCGTAATCGGAATGGGTATTGAGGTTCTTGTTTCTTTTAGATGCCACCTTGCAACTACCGTAGATGATACATTCGATATCGAAAATCTCCCCGATTTCAATCGCCAGCTCCGGTTCGAGAGTTGATAAGTCTGACCACTGCCGGGAAAATTCCTGGTAGAGGCGAACCCGATCGAGCACCTGAAAAGCACAGCCGCTGTCGAGTTTGATATAGGTTTTAACCGGGGTTTTGACGAAAGAGTCTCGGCTTTGTGAAGTCGGTATTTTCAGGCCGGAGTGGGTCAGGTAATATATCAACCGGGAGGTCAGAAATTTCCCGGTTTTGATATCGTCGGAACCGGCGCCGCTGAAGTTCTGAACTGCCAGCCGTTTGAACCCCCCGAGGTCTATCTCCGGCGCTTGCGGCACATAGCAGCGGATTCCGGTTTTAGCCTGAAGTAGAGCGGGTAAAAGCAGGCAGGCCGAAACAGCAAGACCGGTCAAAAATCTCCGATAGTTATCCACAAAACGCGCCCTCCGCTTATAATATTAAGCTGTCAAAGTCGATTAAGAAGAAAGGAGTATCTTCAAAATCATTGCATCAACATATATTATGGGGGGTAAGTATTTAAATTATAACGAATTATTTGATTTTGTCAAGTTTTGATTATGGTAATACCAGGCAGCGTTAAGACCGAATATAACGGCCATCAGGTAGCCTTCCTGGCCCCAGGTCCAGGCCCGCATATAGAGAATCGAATGGGCGAAAACAATAATCACCATCAGCAGGGCTGCCGATATTTGAGTGTTTTCGAGCGACATTTTCTTCTTGAAATTTCGGTAAGCCATTTTCAGGTTGATAAAAGTTACCATAAGCAACGCCAGAGTACCTAAAAGTCCGGTTTCACAGAGGTATTGCAGGAGGACGTTATGGGAGGACATCCCGCGGATGTAATACCAGACCGGGGCGGTTTTAACCGAGGGAACGATATTTTCTATAAATATATAATTGCCGATGCCGATGCCTATCAGGGGGCTGGAGAGGAAACCCTTGAAGGCGGCGTCCCACAGGACCAGCCGCAGGGCGATAGTGCCTTTGGGCCGGGCGAGGGATTCGACCATTTCGCGGACCCGGTCAATAAACCCGACCAACAGGGTTTCGTTGAAAAAAACAAAGACAACCGCGATTACCGCCGCGATTACGGTTATTCTTTTGATATTTCTCGAGGGGGCGATATTTCTCTCTTTTTTGATTTTGTTATAGGCGAGAATTAACAGAATCGGCACAGTGATGGCTGCCGCCAGGAGCGACCCGCGCGACTGCAGGGCTAAAAGGGCGGCGATTATTATCAGGCTGATAAGGCCGAAACGGTACCTTTCCCGCGTATTTATAGCCCAGATAAAAAAGCAGAGCGCCATCGGCAGGGCGGTGATGGTGTAAATTTCGAAGGCCAGCCAGGACAGTCCGAAAACCCTTACCCCGCCGCCGCGCATAACGAATAATGCACAGTTGATAAGTGAAAGCGCGAACACCTGGTAAATATAAAACAGTATCACTTTACGGACGCTTAATTCCAGGGCCATTTTGAACGCCACCCTGAAGGCGAGATATATGACCATTATACGAAAGAGAGGAACTATAGACTGTCGAACATTATAGGCGAATACCGCCGAGATAAAGGTGGCGATAATCAGAAAAAGGAACGCCAGGTCCAGGCCGGTTTTTCTTATCTCGGTACGGGTATGCAGGCAGAAATCGAGAACGATAGAGAAATATAAAAGACCCATCGCGAGGTCGAACGGATGGACTGCGAAACCGGTCAGGTGATAGGGATAGTAAACGGCAATCGACAAAAGAAACAGATAAAAGCTGTGGCGGGGGTTGGTGACCAGGTAGAAAATAAAGGGGATGGTGAGGCAGACCAGAAGCAGGGCGGATTTACCGGTAAAATAAGCGGCCATAGCCGGGGCGAAGGCTATCAGGAAAACCGTAAAAGGAACCAGCGGATTGTATTTGACTGTCAGGGTCGGTGAATTCTGCATGAGCATCATATCCTCAATATTAATCCATTATAATATAATGTAAAACAGCAGTCAATTTACAGTTGAAGAATTTGTGAGGTAAAGCGGTTTATTTGAAGTATTTGAGGGTGTCGATTTTGGGGATGACGCCCATCACGGGGACGCCCAGGTCGGATTCCACATC
>JAFGNW010000246.1 GCA_016926795.1 Candidatus Zixiibacteriota bacterium | reverse complement strand
CCGCAGGTTGATTTCTTCAGCCCCCTGGCGGCCGAGGACAAGGCCGACAAACTTCCGGTTGAGTACGCGCTGGAGCAGAACTACCCGAACCCGTTCAACCCGAAAACTAATATCAGTTTCACAATCCCGCGGAGTGCCTCTGTCAGTCTCGAGATTTACAACGCGGTCGGTCAGCTTATCGGGAAGCTCGTTGATGGTCAGCTCGAGGGCGGCCGCCATACGGTTACCTGGGACGCTGCGGATTATGCCAGCGGAGTTTATTTCTACCGCCTGAAGGTAGATGATTTGGTGGAGACCCGGAAGATGCTATTATTGAAATAGGAATAAAATGATTCGGGCTCGTTGATTCCCGAATCTCTCCGGCAGTGTAAAAAGGCGCAACCGTTTTCTTATAACGGTTGCGTTTTTTTATCTGTCATTTATGGATTAGCTTTTTATAATATGTTTTCCAATTATTTGCAATCCGGTTAACTTAGCACTTGAAATTATGACAAAAATTGATTTTAATACTCTCAGGGTATTCTTATGCAAAAACAGATTTTTGTCAAAGCCGAAGAAATAAAACAAGTTATCCCGCTCGCTCCGGGTCGGCAGTTGGAGCTTTCACGGCCCCTGGTGATGGGCATTTTAAACGTCACCCCGGACTCTTTTTCCGACGGCGGCCGTTATGGTTCGCTTGAAAAGGCCGTCGAACGGGCTTTGCAAATGGAATCCGAGGGAGCGGATATTATCGATATCGGCGGCGAATCCAGCCGCCCCGGCTCCGAACCGGTGACGCTTGAAAAGGAACTAAAGCGGGTCATCCCGGTTATCCGGGCGCTTAAAAATTATACTAAAATCCCGATTTCGGTAGATACCTATAAAGCTGAGGTTGCCCGGCAGGCACTTAAGGCGGGTGCGGAAATAGTCAACGATATCTCGGCCCTGCGTTTTGACCCGGCTATGGTCACTCTGTTGGCTGAGAAAAAGGTTCCGGTGATTCTGATGCACATGCTGGGCACCCCTCGGGATATGCAGGAAGACCCGACTTATAAAGATTGTGTCGCCGAAATAAGCGAATTTTTTACCGAGCGGGTGTTGTTCTGCGCTGAGATGGGCATCGATAAATCGAAAATTATTATCGACCCGGGAATCGGTTTCGGCAAACGGCTTTCGGATAATCTTGAGATTTTATCTCATCTCGGCGAATTTAAAAAGCTGGCTCTGCCGGTGATGGTGGGAGCCTCGCGCAAATCATTTATCGGGATGCTGAACCCCGAAAGCACCAGCCCCGACCGGCGGCTGGGCGGTTCGATTGCCGCGGCGGTGGCGGCCGTGCTCAACGGTGCCGATATAATCAGGGTACACGATATCGCCGAGACAGTCGAAGCCTTGAAAGTAATCCAGGCGGTGAAAGATAAGCCATGACCTTTATTGAGTTTGATTTTGTCAAAGTCGGCCTCAAGGATATTATTGATATCCTGATAGTGTCGTTTATTATCTTCCAGATATTGAAGCTGACCAAGGGGACCCGTTCGGCCCAGATTATTATCGGCCTGACGCTGATTATAGTCGTGGCTTTCTTCTCTTACTGGTTCCAGCTCGAGGGGCTGACCTGGTTGTTTTCCAACCTGGCCACGGTCGGTTTTATCGTCCTCGTTATAGTCTTCCAGCCGGAACTTCGCGGCGCCCTGGCTCATATCGGCCAGAACCGGATTTTCCGCATGTTTGTCTCGCTGGAACAGAAGAAGACGCTCGATGAGGTTTCCCGCGCGGCGGTCAGGCTGGCCGAACTCAATTACGGCGGGCTGATCGTTATCGAGCGAAGAACCGGCCTTCGCAATTTCGCCGAAACCGGCAAAATGCTCAACTCCGAGCTGTCCTCGGAACTTTTGATAACCCTCTTCACGCCTTATACGCCGCTTCACGACGGCGCGGTGATAGTCTCCGGTGAGTATCTAGTAGCGGCCGCGGCCTCACTGCCCCTGACGGATAATCTCCGCTACCGCAAATTGTTCGGGATGCGCCACAAGGCGGCAATCGGCGTTTCCGAGGTCTCCGACGCTGTGGTGGTGGTCGTCTCCGAGGAAACCAGCAACCTGTCAATCGCCTTTAACGGCATCCTTGACACCAATATCAAGAAATCCGAGTTCAAGGACCGGCTGGCCAAATACTTGAAGAAGTAATCCCGGGCCACCGTTTGACAATTCCGATAAAAAATGATACCTTTGCCCGCCGACAGCTGTTAACCTTTTTGTAGATTGATTTAAGAAATCGGGGTACTTTGACATAAATGTATAACCTGGCCAAAATACGGAATTTCTCCATAATCGCCCACATCGACCACGGCAAATCCACCCTGGCCGACCGCCTGTTGCAAAAGACCAAGACCATCTCCGAGCGGCAGATGCACGACCAGGTGCTGGACTCGATGGACCTCGAGCAGGAGCGGGGTATCACTATCAAAGCCCATGCTATCCGGATGAATTATAAGTCTCGCAATGGTGAGATATATACTTTCAACCTTATAGACACGCCGGGTCATGTCGATTTCACCTATGAGGTCAGCCGGTCGCTGGCCGCCTGCGAGGGAGCGATATTGGTGGTTGACGCCGCCCAGGGAATCGAGGCTCAGACGCTGTCCAACCTCTATCTGGCGATTGACAACAATCTCGAGATTCTGCCGGTGGTCAACAAAATCGACCTCCCGGCCGCCAACCCAAAACAGGTGGCGGCGGAAATTGTCGATTTGCTGGGCTGCAAGCCCGAGGACGTCCTCGCCGTGTCGGCCAAGATGGGGCTGGGTATCGACGAGGTGCTGGAAGCCATCGTCAGAGTTATCCCGCCGCCGAAAGGGGACCCGTCCGGGCGGCTTCAGGCGATGGTGTTCGACTCGGTTTTCGACAGCTACCGGGGGGCGATGCCGCTGGTCCGGATAGTCAACGGGACGGTCAAAAAAGATGATAGAATCCGTTTCTTTTCACACAACAAATCTTTCGAGGTGGACGAGGTCGGTTTTTTGCGGCTGGGGCTGGTGCCGGTCGAGGAGCTCGCCGCCGGGGAGGTCGGGTATCTATTCGCTTCCATAAGGGAAGTCGCCGATACCAAAATCGGCGACACCATCACCACCGCCGACAAACCGGCCGAGAAACCGCTGAGCGGATTTGTCGATGTCAAACCGATGGTGTTCTCGGGGCTGTATCCCTCGGTGGCCGAGGATTTCACCGCCCTACGCGAAGCCCTGGAGCGGTTGAAACTGAACGATTCCTCGCTCTGGTTCGTGCCGGAATCTTCCAAAGCCCTCGGATTCGGTTTCCGGGTCGGGTTTTTGGGCCTGCTGCATATGGAGATTGTTACCGAACGGCTCTCCCGCGAGTACGGCCAGACGATTATCAACACCGTTCCCAACGTCGAGTACCATGTTCACACTCTGCGGGGCGGGATGAAGGTGGTGGACAATCCGGCCAATATGCCGCCGCCGGCCGAAATTGATTTTGTCGAGGAACCGTACGTGGATTCCCAGATTATAGTCCCGACCGAGTATATCGGGGCGATAATGCGCCTGGCCACCGACCGCCGCGGGGAATACAAAACCACCGAGTATCTCTCGACCAGCCGGGTGAACCTTTCGTTCGCTTTCCCGCTCTCGGAAATAATTTTCGATTTCTACGACAAGCTTAAATCCTATACCCGCGGGTATGCCTCGTTCGATTACGGCGTGCCCTATTACAAGCGTTCGAATCTCGTCAAGCTGGATATTTTGATAAACGGCGAGGCGGTGGACGCCCTTTCGGTCATTATCCACCGCGAGAAAGCCTATCACTGGGGGTTGAATCTCAACGAGAAACTGCGCACCCTGATTCCGCGGCAGATGTTCGAGGTCGTGATACAGGCGGCGATCGGCAACAAGATAATCAGCCGGGCGACCGTGCGACCCCTGCGCAAGAACGTGACGGCCAAATGTTACGGCGGCGATATCACCCGCAAGCGCAAACTGCTGGAGCGGCAGAAAGAGGGGAAGAAGCGGATGAAGAGCATCGGCCGGGTGGAAATCCCCCAAGAAGCCTTTTTAGCGGCCTTACAGATCGAGCGGTAAGTCGTTAATTGATCATTTACTTGACTACTTAAAAAGCGTAAATTATATTTTGACAAAAGGATCGAGTTATACATGTATTTGTGAGGGAATCATGAAAGAACAAAATAAAGATTTAGTATCAAGTCTGGATTTTATGGAATTTGTAAGTAGGGAATTTGATAAAACCGTTCAACATGCCACCATTGAAGATTTAGCATCTTTTGCGTTTGGTTCAATAGAGGAAGCAATAGAGAGTTTTAAAATGGAGAAGTTGAACAATGAAGCAGTATGAAGCTGTTATTAAAGTTATGGAAGAAAATGATGGATATGCAACTGTAGGACAACTTTATCAGGATGTTTTAAAAGTACCTGGTTGTGTATGGAAGACGAAAACACCTTATGCCAGTATACGAAGGATTGTACAAGATAATAGATTCTTCTTTAAGATAAGGCCCGGTCTATGGGCATTGAAAAACCAAAAGGAAAATGTATTAAGAAAACTTGAAATTGCTTCAAAGGTTCCGAAAAAGCAAGAGCTTTTCAGTCACACATATTATCAGGGATTATTAGTACAAATAGGCAATATGAGGGACTTTGATACTTTCGTTCCCCACCAGGATAAAAACAAGAAATTCCTAAATACTCCTCTTAAAAAAATGGTGTCTCTTGAAAATATTTTTGAATTCACATACTCACGACTTGTTAAGAAAGCCGGCACAATTGATGTTTCATGGTTTAATGCAAGGCAGTTGCCTCATGCTTTTTTCGAAGTAGAACATACTTCTGGTATCTACAAATCTTTGATTAAGTTTATGTACTTGCAGGATTTCAATACCGGTTTTAGTATTGTAGCTGATAAAGTGCGTTATGAAGAATTTTTAAGTATTTTCAATGAAAGTATATTCGATCCTATAAGGGGACGGGTAGAGTTTTGTGATTATGAAAAAATAGCAGAATTCCATACAAAGCTTCATGCTTTCAATAAGGTGAGAGATGTCTTTCCTTTCTAAATTGACAACCAGAGAAATCGTGGATTTAATTACCTATCGCAAAGGTTCTGTCCTAGAGATTTCGATGAATACCGCCTATTTCAAAGCGACGCACATTGTTTATTTTGGTGGACGGAAAATTTTCGATATGGGTATAGACAGTCAGACTGTTACCTGGACCCCAAAAGAATTTATCGCTTTCTATTCTCAAGCTTACTGGTCTGTTGATCAAGTCATTTCTTGACCGCCCCGACGAGGACCTGGGGCGAATCCGCTGGAGCTTAATAAGATAAAAACACACTAAATATCCGGCATTTTTAACCCCCTTCTAAGCACTTGGCAGCCAACCTTTTTTTGCTTATAATTTCTTAAACTCACACCCCTTTTCTCTAAAGAAATATGGGGAGAAACCGATAATTTTACGTATGGATACCGATTTCCTGATTCAGGAACACAAACAGCTCGAGACTCAAAAAGAGGCTCGTAAATTCCTTAACCGGAAAGAACGCAAACCCCTCTGGCGGGAATACCTTGAAACCGCGATTATCGCCCTGGTGGCGGCCCTGCTTTTGCGGATTTTCGTCGTCTCGGCCTACCGGGTCAGTTCGGCCTCGATGGAGGACACCCTTTTCGAGGGCGACTATATTTTCGTCAACAAGCTGGCCTACAAGTACGGCACCGACCCGAAAGTCAACGATATTATCGTCTTCAAGTATCCCAATAACCCCAACAAGGATTATATCAAGCGGATTATGGCCGGACCGGGGCAGATTGTCCAGCTGGCCGACAAGGTGCTCTTTATCGATGG
>JAFGNW010000245.1 GCA_016926795.1 Candidatus Zixiibacteriota bacterium | reverse complement strand
GCTGGTATCGTCAACAGCCGATTCTGATTATTGAAATCCGACACCACAAGATCAGTTAAGACCACATACGGCTCTTCACCATCCTTATTCCACGTCCCACTCACCGTAATCGTACCACCAGATTGAGCTATATTGTAAAGGTTGTTGAAATATACATTTCCTGAGAAAACAGGGAAGCCATTTGGACCAAACCGAACAGCCGCTATACTGGAATTCGTAAAATGGCATGAATCCACATGCGGGGAAGCTGAACCGCAATCAATGCCGACAGCAGCGTTAGTAATCGAAAGTCCCTTCAATACTGTCCCGGAAGTAATACTGGCCACGCCATCATGCACAATAGCGTCCTGGCAATCTATTACCACACTTTCAGACCCGCCTTGTCCCAGAATTGTAATGACCTTCCCTGAGATTGTTAAATCCCAATTCCCTGCTCCTGAATATGGACCAGGCAAAACCAGCACGGTGTCATTTGTTACAGAAGCGTTGATGCCGGCTTGTATGGTTGCATAGTTGGTAGGAACCACCCTTGTTGTAGCGTGGGCCACCAGTGGAATCAAAAAAGCCAGCACAAGAATACTGATCGATACTAAAATTCTCATACTCAACTCCCATGATTGGTTTACTTAAAGCACAGTTTTCCTGTATTTCCGAGGGGCAAACCGCCAATAATATGCGAAGATGATCATGAATAAAAAAAACTGAGCGGAAAAGTCGCCTCGAGTTAAAAATATAACTCCTTTAAAATAAGATAACAGATTTCCCCCCCGCCCCGCAAGTGATTTCCGTCACAAATGGCAGCGGTCACAATTCGATGTGGGAAGGACATTCCAGTTGGCTGGAATCCGTCTGGTCTCTAATTTTAAGTGATTCCTTGCCTAAAAGTACTGGGAGAGTGATGTCGGATTTTTTCTCGGCTACAATCTATTGTGGGATAATGGGATATAAAAAGGGGATTGGCGAGACGGGTTCATCAACTGGATGGTGCAGGGTTCTGCTGCACGAACATTTTTAATGGAAATATTGAAATAAAAAAGGCCGCCCCGTATAAACAGGGCAGCCATCTCTCCCCCCTCCAGTAAAATCAATTACCGGTCACAGATTTCATAACATTCTTCTATCATATTACCGTATTCATCATAGTAGTAATAACATTCGACATAACAATTATCGTCTCCGGAATCGTCCGAGTTGTCGTTGTTATTGTTGTTGCTCTCAGAGGGTTTAAAAGGATTACCCTTGCTATTTGATTCGGTCGGGCTCTTGCTGCAGGCCCCAAAGGTGATTGTGAGCACCCCCAGCATGATAATTAAAATTATGTTCCTGAGTTTCATTTTTACCTCCTTTCGTTTAATGTTTAGTTCTGACCATGAGTGCCCCGGAGCGCTTTATTGTTACAAAAAAAGGCTGCCTTTTTTTCAAAGGCAGCCCCGGAATTCGAATTGTGATAATTAAAGACCGAAGGAAATCCCTACCTGTGAGGTAAAACAGTTGGTCACCGCCCTGGCGGTCCGAACTTCATACCCCAGGGTAATCGGGAGGCTGATTTTATCACTGATTTTAATGTCAATACCTCCAACAATACCGAGAACCAGGCCCATCGAAGAGCCCTTATCCTTCCAGACATCAGCAGGATTCACTTTTCCTTTAGAAACTTCATTTGAATAAGTATCTATTCGTTCACCATCAATTTCGCCGGATTTGAAATAATTGAATCCCAGTTTGACCCCCCCGAAAGGCGATACCCGTGAAGACTCCAGGGCGAGTTTATATAGAGGCGTGACAGCCAGGACAATATCAGTATTGCTCCAGGTCCCTTTCATTTTATAAATATCTCCATCCTCATTATAAGGAAAAGTTACTTCTTGCTTGTAATAAGAAATACCGAGCGAGGGAACAACGTAGAAACCGCCCGCAACGGGAATCTCGACAGCGAAATCATCCGTAGTTATAAAACCATGTTTTTGAGTAATTCCTACACCAAGCTCATCGGTATTTCTTCCCTGGGTAAAACTGGTGCCTGTATTGAAAACGAGCGAGATGCGGTTTTCGTCAAACAGCCCGTAGGCTTCACTGGTATCATGGCCGATAAATCCGATGATAAAAACAACCAGGGCCATAACAACCGAACCTGTTACTTTTGAATTGACCTTCATGTTTCTCTCCTTTGTTTAATGTTGATTTTTCCTGTTACACTTTTCAGTGCCGAACCCTGTGGTTCTGTTACCGACTAAATTCAAAAAAGGAGCGGTTTTTAAAAAAGAACTGATTCAAGAGGTAAATTTTAAGGTTGCGTCAGATTTTTATTGTATTATAATTTCCATAATCTCTTAATAATTAAGGGCTTACTTGAAAAAACCGACTTATGTCCCTAGAAAAGAAAAAACTAAAAATCATTATTAACGGTTTTCTGAAAGGGGACTCCGTCCAATTCCGCATTATAAAAAACAAAATCACTCAATATATCTATCACCAGAATTTCGGGTCTGATGTTGACCGCGATGAATTGATATCCGAAACCCTCCAATACCTTTATGAAAACCTCAAAAACCGGAAGTTCCAGGGCGATAGTCTGACAGCCCTTAATGTATACATTTACAGTATCATAAAATTTCGCATAAACCGGGTCATCAGGCGCCGGAAAAGACTGTCCTATACCGACGAAAGCTTCGACTACAGGGAAGATGCACGAGCCAATCCTTCGGAAGAAGTCGGCAACCAGGAAATTATAGTTAAGATATTCGACCGTATAGATCCTGGATGTCAAAATCTGCTGCATATGAAATTTCGGGAGTGCTGGTCCGACCAGGAAATCGCCGACCACCTGAAAAAAACGAAAAACGCTGTCAGCACGGCCATTTCCCGATGTGTTAAAAAAGTTCAGGAGCTTGATTTTATCAGGGATTTAATGTAACAAAAAGGGTCGTTTAAGCACTTGTAGAGTAAAAGGTGTAAGTATGGATAATGACGAACTAAAATACAAGAAAATTGCCGATTACTTCTCGGGGCATCTGGATGAAAAAGAAAAGGAAGAACTGTTGCGGGAAATCTCCGGGTCGGAAGAGTTGCAAAGAGCCTTCAGGACCATGAGCCTGCTTTCGGAACAAATGAAAAAGTCGGTGGCTTCCGAGAAAGAAGGCGAAGTCGATTACGTACTTCTGGCCCAATACTACATTAATAAGAACAGCCTCGATGAAAAGACTGTAAAGGAAATCGAGAATAAAATAGCCGCTTATAAAGACTGGGCTTATGACTATGAATTCCTGAGGGAGATGGAACAGGAACTGGAACATTCCGTAAGTCGGGAACTGGCTCAACCCACTTTTTGGGAAAAGACCTTTTCCACAACCAGGGCAATCGTCCTCAAACCCGCCGTAGCCTATTTTCTTCTCGCCCTGACCCTGTACCCGGCCATCAGCTGGCTCTATCAGCAAACCGCACCTGAGCCGGAGGGGGAAATCGATGTCTGGTCGGGCACTTCTTACCTGTTGTCGGGCAGTGTCCGCTCCGGCGGCGGGATTCCTGTCGTAATCCGTTCGGTCACCGATTCCCTCGTTTATTTGTCCCTGCCTTATTATCACCTGACGGATGATTACTCTTATGACATTTACCTGACCGACGAAGAGCGGGATACGGTTTTTTCAGTGGAAGAAATCACTAATTTCAAAGAACCGAAAATCATAAGACTGATAATGAATACTTCCGGGCTGCCCGACCGGGATTACCTGCTGGTACTTGACGAAATCAGCAAGTCGGACACAACCGAGACCAGTCAGAGCAGTTATCTTTTCAGGCTGACCACAAAGTAACCTGCCCAATCCTTAAGAAAATTAATATATTCCCCGCCAATCGCCTATCGCGATAAACGATGCCCAAAGATAGGGATGTTCCGGCTGACCTCTTTTTCTGCAGTTTTCGATGTTTTTCAAACAAAGCTTTCGATACTCAGCAGGCAAATTTTCATCGGCTTTCTTATAAAGATTTTTCATAAAAGAGGCGGTTATGGCGTCAGCGACCGGCCAGAGGGAACTTATGACGGTTCGCGCTCCGGCAATTTGAAATGCGCGCCGAAGACCATATACGCCCTCCCCATTGTAAACCTTTCCCAACCCGGTTTCGCAGGCTGACAGCACAACCAGGTCGACACCGCTAAAATCCAGTTCGGTAATTTCATAAGCCGTTAGAATACCGTCATCAACAATCTTCTCACCGGCATCCACCGGCCGGGCGTTCGCCCCGGCCAGGAATAAACCAGACAACATCAGGGGATTTTCATATTCCGCCGACGTTCCCTTTTCTTCATCAAGGTAGCCTTCGATATAAAAACCATGGGTGGCCAGGTGCAGAACTCGGTGGCCGGGAGCCTTTTCCTTAAACATCGATTCACTGGCCTCTGCTCCAATAAAAATGTCAACATCCTCTCCGGTGGTATTTTTCCATTCTTTTGAGATATTCTCAATTTCCCACCGGGTTCCCGGAAGACGTTCGAGCTCGTTATTTTTGAGTACCTCGACCCCGGACCGGACAGCCGCATTGCGGGGCATAATCTCAGGCTGACCGGAATTACTACCACTGCTATAATCGGGATCACCCAGGGCAAACAAGCCGGCTCCCGATGTTTTCTCCGAATTGAAACGCAGCAGGTCACGCCCGGTAAGAAGATAATGTACGGTATGATGCTCGATAAAAAAGTCGTTATCCTCATCGACCAGCCCGGCGAACGATATTGTGTTCAAGAGACCATCGGGGGCGAGATAGATCAAATCCTTTTGCGAGATATACTTTTCGACCGGCGCGAGGATAATTTCATAAAGCGCCCGGGCGATACTGCGATATTCCTTTAAATCGTTTTCCGAGGGCGGCGTTTCTTTTTCGGCCATTTTGTACATATGCTCCGTATAGCCCGCGACCAGTTTCCGGATCCGGTCTTCATCGGTCAGGCTGACGAACCGGGGCGCCTCGCCCGGCATTACCACCAGGACGGCGTATCGGGCAAACGACGTATCCCGGTAGATATCATCAGCGTTGTACCTGACATACTCCAGCAGGACACTGTTTTCGGCTAACAGGCTGCGGACCGTATCCAGGTTCACTTTTATACCGGTAAATCGCGACCGGTATTTTTTACTTGCCCTGGCGAGTTCCTTCTCCAGCTCATCGATTCGTTCAGCCAGTGAATCCAGCTCGTTTTGATATTCATCAAAATCGCTTTTCACACCTTCCATATAATCCCGGGAAAGCCGGTATTTGGCCAGGGACAGTACGGTCAACAGGGAATCGACAACCGGGTTGTTCTCTTCCGAAAAAACTCTCTGCCTTTCAAACATTTCATCAAATATCTGCCCCTTGGTGGAAAGAACCATATCTGAAATGGAACTAATCTTACCCGCAAGAAAGGAGTCATCAATCAAACAACAGACAAAAAAATTATCCAGCGAAGATCTCAGGAATTGAGAGTATTTTAAGGCATCCTGCTCCGAAAGAACCATGGCGCCTTTTTTCAGGTTGGCTTGGCGGATTTCCACCGCCTGGCGGGCACACTGATATCCCTGTTCCAATTCGCCCTTCGCCTGCAGGCTAAGGCTGAGAAGCTGGCAGGTCTTGGCGTACTCCGGGTGTCCCTTGCCGAAAGTTTTTTCCACCAGGGTTCGCGCCCGTTCGAGCCATTTCAGGGCATTATCGTATTCCTTTTGCTCGAGACTGCTCAGGCCGAGACCTTTCAGACATTTGACCATGGGGGGGTAATCCTGATGAAAGTTTTCCTCCAGTATCGCCAGAGATTCCCTGTAAACCGAATCAGCCTTGGCAAAGTGCCTTTGCTGGAGATAAACGTTGCCAAGGCTGTTCATGATGACGGCCTTCTGAGGATTTTCCGGGCCGAGAATTTGTTGCACGAGGTCCAATGCCCTCATCAGGGCTTTTTCGGCCTCGTCATAATTGTACTGAACGAGGTACAAATCGGAAAGATGGTTCAGGCAGTCAACAAGGTACTGGTAGCTTTTTTCCGCTTTCAGCTGGTATATGCTCAAAGCCGTCGTCAAATATTCCTCGGACTTGTCGAAATTTCCCTGCTCTTTGTAAACCAGACCCAGGTTGGCCCGCATGCTGGCGACCTGGCGGGAATTTTCCCCGTAACTTTTTGTGTAGATTGCCAGGGTCTTGCGGTAATATTCCTCCGACAGGGAATAATTACCCTGCATGTAATATACTTTAGCCAACTGGCCCAGTCCCCGACCGACCAGGGGATGGTCCTCGGGGTAATTCTTTCTAATGATATCCAGAGCCGTCCGATACTGGGTGGCGGCGGTGTCGTACCGCCCTTTTATCAAACTCAGGTCACCCAGGTTATCCAGGGGTTTGGATATTTCAAAATCATCCGGCTTAAGGGTTTTACGGAATATTCGCAACGCTCTTCGGTTCATCTCTTCAGCCGAGACCAAATCCTCCAGTCTTTTTTTCAGGCTGGCATAACCAATAAGGCTTCGAGCGACTTCTTCGTGGTCGGGGCCGTAAAACTTTTCGCGTAACGAAAGGGCTTCCTCAAAATGGGGCTCCGCAAGGGCATACTTGCCGCTTCTTAAAAAAACCGCCCCGAGGATATAATGACATCGGGAAATTTCGGGATAGTTCGGCTCGGCCTGTTCCTCCCAGATAGACAGGGCTCTGTCCAGGCAGATTTGAGCTTCGGTCAGTTTCAACGTCTGCTCATAGATACGGGCCAGGCGGGCCAGGGCTAGTGCCACGGTTGTATCGGTTTTTGAAAAAGCTTGCTCGGCAGTTGCGACCGCCTTCTCACCGTAAAAATACGCCGAGTCATAGCGGGCTTGCTCGTAAAACATATCGGCTTTTTCAACCAGGTCTTCCCAGTTCTGAGCATCAACCCCTGAAGTCAAAACCGTCACCAGCAAGATTGAAAGGACAGCAAGCCGTACTTTTCCCACCATGATAATATCCTCGTATTTCAGCAAATATACCCGTTATTATTATGGGCAAGCACTACAGGGAGCACAGGGCATATGGCTCAAATACAGATAATCAATCAATTTAGTGATATCCGAAATATCCGGTTCTGGATCACAACTGCCGTTGGCATCGGCCTCCCCCGGGCAGCACAGCGGGGCATGGCTCAGATACAAATAATCAATCAGCCGCGTTATATCCGATATATCCGGCTCTTCCTCACCGGAGCAATTCACATTGCCGGTAACATCTATACAACAATCCGATGCCCCGATTTGCGGTTCCAATCCGACTTCAATCTGAAAGCTGGCCGAACTCCCCGCGCCGACCAGAGATTGACCGACCGACGCTGATACCTCAAAGGATTCGGAATTCCCGCTTCCCAGCGCCGACTGAAAGATGACAAATCGGAGCTCATAACTCTGCGGAGCCAAATTTACATTACCGGTATCATCGGGAGCTTTATCCTCAGCCATTACAATTCCCGACAGTACGGCGCTTATCATGACAACCAGGCTCGTTAATTTTATATTCTTCCACATATTATCACCTTCGTAAAATTTACCCGACCTTCTCAAGGCTTAGGATTTTCATCATCGGCGACCTGGGAGATATTTTCCGATCCCGGCGATTTGTTTTCGTTTCGCGCCGCCAACTTGTTCAATAAGGTATTAATCCGGGCCAGTTCCGCTTCCAGCTTTTCGATTTTCGAAGACTGTATTTCAATCTGCTGTACAATGCTATACAGCTCCTTGACCCCGATTAAAGCCACCCCCGCGACGTCGCTGGCGGCCAGGTATTTATTTTCGCGCCACCCGTTTTCATCGACCGTGCCGATATCGAAAGCGGCCTGGAAATCCTCGGCCACCGGCCCGATATGTTTCTCGTCGGTGTCCTTGTAAGTCCAGCTCTGAATCGGCATTTCGTTTATCAAACGGAGCACTTCCCGACCGTCAAGGTCCCGGAAATTTTCCTTGAAAGCCCGGCTGGAACCGTTGGTCCAGGTGCCGCCCGCGGTCAGGTGCGCGCCGTTACCGTTGGAAGTACTGGTACCGACATGGATGGGGTAGCTTACGCTTCCGTCATCGTCATCCCGGTTTACTCCGAGGCGACCGGAGCGGGTGCCCTCGAACAAAATTACCCTGAAGCTGTCCGTGACCACGACCGAATCGCCGAAAGCCATCGAGTAACTGGCATTATTACCAATATTGATAGATCGGCCACAGGGTATGACAGAAAAATGACCTCCTATTACATTATTATATCCACCAGAGATTGTAGCATATAAATCACCTGAGATATTCTTCCAACCACCACAAACAGTACTGTACCAGGCACTAGCTATATTACTTTCCCCTCCACAAACTGTTGTATGGCGTGCGTTAGCTTCATTATTCTCACCACCACCTACAAATGCATAAAGGTCATTTGCTTCATTACCGTAACCCCCGGTAACAGTACTATATTCTGCTCCCGCGATATTATTTCTTCCTCCAGTAATAGAAGTATAATTATCATCAGCCAGGTTGTTATATCCACCTCCGATAGTACCGTATGCAGAGCTAGTATAGTTACTATATCCACCGGCAATTGTACTGTAATTACCCGCCGCTACATTTGACTTACCACCTCCAACTGAAGGGTAGTAGCGAGCGCTGGTACTGACACCGGTAGTACATGCAATTCCCAGGTTAACATGTGAATAAGCGCTATCGCCATATAAGATATTAGATGCATTACCCTTAGCCACACCGTATTTATCAGTTGTATACAGGACATTACTGCTTAGCGACCAGTTGCCAGAACCAGATGCTGTCGTCTGGAGCGTCCCGTCCGGGAACTTGAAACCGCCGGACAGGGAATAGATAATGCCGTTGACGGTCAGCATCTCACCTGATTTTTGAAAACTTGGATAGGTGCCGATACCGATAGGACCGTCGGCAAAACCGTAACCCGAAGGGTCCATGAAAAAGCCAGTATCACCCATTTGGTTAAACTGTAGCCCATTAATGCCTAAACTGGTACTTAATGAACCGGTGGAATTATTGAAAAGGACACTGCTCGTATTCCAAACCGAAGAATCAAAAGATATGCCGCCGTCCAGAGTGGCCCGCATGGCAATCGATGAATTATTGGTATTGGCGGAAATACTCATTATGGGATTCGAAGCCCCGCTGTCATAATCCGGGTAGAATTCCTGGACGGCACCGTTGGTTACCGATTTAATATCGATACCGCCACTGTGATTATTTTGAATGTTGGTAATAAAAGCGCGACCGTAATTGGTATGTATGTGTTTGTCCAAACCATCAGCAAAACGGGCTTTAAAAACATAGTTTATGGGAATTGTGGGAGATATTTCCTCACCATCGATCCAGAAACGCATGAACGTATTGGTGGTATCCCGAGTATTATCTTCATCATCGATAGGTTCCGTAGAAGCATCAGTCAAGACAGTCGTCTGCAAATAACCATCATCATTGATATCGACGTTTTTGCAACAATAAGACTTGCAAAAGTCACAAGCCGCATCGTCGCATATTTCATAACAAAAAACATGGGTTCCCGCCGTTACGGTCTTTAAAGTTTCCCTGACGTTTAAAATAACCGACACCTCCACACCGCCTTCGCAATCACATTGACCCCGGGAGCTTGATACAAGCCCGTTCAGAAAAATAAAGACGGTCAGACACGTCAACGCGAGAGAACAAAATCTCGATTTTGACATTTTAACCTCCGCCCCGTTATAATTTTAATGATTTTTACTACAAATTTACTTTCTTTATGACTTCACAGATGTACGCTTATGGACATAAGCGAATATATACCAATATATAATAAATGTCTGTGTTGTCAATATTCTTTATTGACCAAGGTACAGATCACCTCCTTCATTTTCGATAACTCCCTTACATCGACATCAAAAAAACTGACTTTGACTCTTTCCTATAAAGTGCCCTGCGAGTTTTTTTAATTACATAAATTATCATCCTCATTTTGAAATTTCCACCACCGGCATAAAAAAAGACACAAGCCGGGCCTGTGTCTTTTTTTTATCGATATCTTTTTATCAGTCGCTGGCTCGGGAGCGGGTCTTGGATGCGACGTACAATTCGGCCTCTTCGAGAGTTTCGAAAACAATCATTTCAAGATTGTCGTACTTGGCCATGGTGCCATCAGGCGTGTCACCGACTTGGGAAGCCTGGTTCAAAAAGAACCTGATTGTCCGGGTTTCGGCCTCTATCGGAAAAATACCATATAATTCCTGCCAGGTATTGGCTCCGACGGTATGGAGCATATGCTGACCCTGCATATACTGAACGATGTAACCAGGGTTACTCATTTGATAACCGTAAAGATAAGGGTGGCGGGTTATGGAATTCTCCACGATCTTTTCCACCCAGCCAAAGCCATACATGAGAAGGAACTTGCCGCCGGAGCCATAAGGCAGATCAACATCCTGCCAAATATGTGAAGGCTGTTCGATATGGTCCCGGGTGTAAAATTCCCTTTTATTCTGGGTAACATCAGTGACGCCGCTGTTGCCATAGAACCACCAGCCCGTCCGACCGTCACGAGCCTCGGGATTAACCAACAGATTTATTATTCCCTTCTTAATTTCTTCAGGTTTGCTGGAACTTTCAAAAACGCTGGAATCATCGGCAATAATATCCCTTTCGAAATTTTCAAAGTTCTCAGGAGCCTGAGAGTTGAGCGGATTTTCCGAACAGGCCGCCATGAACAACATAGCCAGCACCGCCAGGATACCTACGACTTGATTCTTTAAATTTAACATTTGAACCTCCTTTAAGTTAATGTTTACGCATAAGTACCACTATACTGGATTCCGTTACGAAAATCGCATAACTCATTAATATACAATAAGTTAAAAGGAAAACGAACAGATAGAAGATCGGCTATATATTCTGGTTATAATAATGCAGCGACAAGCCATCTTCTCGTGACAACTTATAAATCCCTCTTAAAAAACCTGTAACAAATTCCTCCTCCGGTGTACTCATGGACAAATTAAACAAAGAAAACTAAGGAGGATATTATGAAAAAGTCAGTCAAATCAACCTTGATGGTTTTGATGTCCGTCACCGTTATCATTTTTTCAGGCTGCTCTCGGACCGAGTCCCCCCTGGGTCCGGTTTCCAACGAAGATCCGAATTCTGCGGAACCTCAAGACGTGACAGTTGTCATTGATTTTGAAGATCCCGATCTTGGCCGGGATGCCAAAAGAGTCTTTTCAACCTACGTTGATGAAGCGTCGGGTGTTTATTTCACTGCCCATCCCGATGGTGAAATCGGGCTGGTAAAAAACTGTCACACCCAGGTTCCTGTTGAAGGTGACTGTGATAATCAAAAATTAGGCACCGGTTGCTTGAACAAAGATCTCGATATCGGGTATTGGAACGGCTATATTAATGCCGCCTTTCCTTACGTCCTCAAGGGTAATGTAACCGTTTCAATCGAAGTCCAGATGAAACCGAACGCCGAAATTATACTATTTCTTATTGGTAATGATAATGAAACATACGACTGGATTATAAAAAGAAACACCGGCTCATCAAACGATTCCGGTGCTACGGACAATAGCCAGTGTTCTAGTACCGTTATCGAATTGTCATCGGATATTTCGGTAGCCCAAGTCAGACTTATTTCAGGTTCCGTTTTCGTAATCGACAATTTCAGATTTACTTATTCCGAACTCGGCGAGGAAATCGTTCCCGTTAAAGGACGCCCCAATTTTTCAGATATCTAATAAATGTCGATTAGGTCTTGATTAAACCGTGATAATAAATCGTCACGGTTTTTTTGTCCATTCTGTATACTTCATATCATCATTAGCGACCCCGATATCATTCTTGCCAAACTTCTGCGGAATTCACCTTTTCGCCGAGCTCAGGTTATCCTGTGGCGAGCGGAACGTGCGGAAGACAATAGATTGAAATCGAATGACGAGCGCGAGAATAACCAGCCTAAGGCAATTCGAAGTAGCTGTCGAGACGCATTACACGATGGCTCCCGGTCAAACTCCTCATGAGATCCACAACTCATTGCGGCAGGTGCACCACCGGCCGGGGCAACCACATTCAACGGAAGGATTTTTGATCTTGTAAGGCAATCTCACTTGAAACAGAACACAATGATGCGTCGTATATAAATCAACCATATTTTGTGGAGGTATCTGACTCATGATTCAAATGAATGCGTTTTTGGTCTATTTCTTGATCGTTGCGGGACTTGTTTCGCCTTCTTATGCGCAGCAGGTTGACACATCGCTCGTTGATGTCGATCAAAAGATTGGTTTATGGATGAAGGAATGGAATGTTCCCGGTATGGCGGTCGGGGTAGTCAAAGACGGCCAAATGTTGCTTTTCAAGGGATATGGTGTACGGGATGCAGAGAAAGGGCTGCCTGTTATCCCAAACACCGTATTCTGCATCGCTTCAAACACCAAAGCATTCACTTCTGTGTCCGCAGCCTTGCTGGTCGATGCCGGCAAGTTGGAATGGGACAAGCCGGTGGTCGATGTGGTTCCCGAATTCAAAGTAGCAGACTCCTTTGTCAATCGCGAGATAACCATCCGGGATATGCTCTGCCACCGCTCTGGCCTGCCGGAACATTTTTTGCTGTATGATATCTTCCCTACTGACCGGGAGCGCCTGGTTAAGAGCTTGCAATATACTCAACCTACCCTCGGCTTTCGGCAGGTGTATCACTATAACAATGTGGTTTATGCCGTGGCTGGTTATATTGTCGGCCGCATTGCGGGCATGACCTGGGAGGATTTTGTCCAAGAGAATATTTTCAATCCTCTGGGCATGGATCACAGCAGCTTCGGTCTGGACATCCAGCAGGCGGAGGAATTTGCCTACCCCTATGAATACAAGGACGGTCTGGTTCGCGTCAACACGTTTCGAGACGAGGGATCGGCCAATCCAGCCGGAGGGATCAATTCATCTCTGGATGACATGCTGAAATGGCTCGATCTATATCAGAATTTCGGAAAGGTCGGTGAAAAACGGATTGTCTCTAAAGAGAACCTTGACCAAACGTACACAGCACAAATCATAAACAAGTATCTCCCCTGGAGTTCGACCAGCCCGATGGGAGCCTATGGACTGGGCTGGCACAGCGAGGTTTACCGCGGCCATCTCTCCATCAACCACGGCGGTATACTGTTCGGCAGGTACGCCAGCTGGATCGTTTGGCTGCCCAAGGATGAAGTCGGAATCGTCATTCTCAGCAACGCCGGAACCATGCTGCCGTATTATCTAAGCTACATTATTACTGAGAAATTGATCGGCATTGATATCGCCTACTGGGATTCCATTCTGGCCAAGGAGGCAGAGGATGAGCGCAAAGCATCCGAAAATGAACCGGTGCGGTCAGTCGCGATACCGCCATCACTGGCAGAGAAGCTGCGGGGGATGTATTTCAACCCGGCCTATGGAAATGCGGAAGTAAGAATAACGGACACGATGTCGGCCATCTGCTTTGGTGAACAGGTCCAGCTTCCCCTTTCGTACCTCAATGACAGCACACTCGAAGCTCTGAATCAGGAAGTCAATTTTCCATTTGAAATAAGCCTTACGCGGGATCAGGAGGACCAGGTGATCTCCTTCAAGGGAGCTTTCTGCCCATGGCAAGACGTGGAGTTCCGGCGGATCTCTGATTGAAGTTATTGCAGAATAAGAGGTTCTATGACGGAGAACTTTCTATACTTGTCTGAGTACACGGGCCAAGCGGTCTCCTCTGCGGAGGCTCAGTAAGTAATCGCCTTGCAGCAGTGTACCATTTATGGCGCCTAATATCACTCTCCCCAAACTTTTGTGAGATTCACATTTGCGGTGAAGGCAGGCTATTCCACGAGCACTGGAACTCGCTGGAAAATAATAGGATAACCCGCGATCAAAATCAACCCCTGCCCCTCACACCGCTTCGCTCAACTTCATACCTTTTTCTTAAGTAATTCGTTTATCCACCTGATTTCATGGGCGTAACCCTGCTCTGTGGCGAGTGAAAGCGCTTCCTGCAGGATGGCGCGGCCCTCTTCTTTGTCCGCGTCGCTGGTGCCATTCTCTGTCAATACCTGGCCGAGCAAACGTCTTACAGTCACTCTATTTTCAATATCGACGTGGCCTTTGGCCTCTTCGAGTATAGCCCGCAACTGCTTCACGCCGCCGTCGAAATCACCGCCTCTCGCCGCCAGGGCGGCAAGGTAAGCCGATGTTCGCACACGGATATTCTTCAGGCCCATCTCTTCAGCGAGAGCCATACTCTGAGCGAAGTACTTATGACTGGAATCGGGAGCATTCACTAAATAGTACAACTCTCCTAGACAACCGTTGGCACCGGCCATTGAACTCCGGTCACCTGCTTCCTCACAGCCCTTCAAGACGGCGTAATAGTTTTCCTTCGCTCGCTCATAGTCACCTTTATAGAAATATGCCATACCCAGACTCTGGCGAGCCCCTGAAATCAACTCGGCGACGCCAAGTTGCGTGGCATCCGTCACCACCTGGCTCAGGGTGGAGATTGCATTATCCCATTCTCCCCTATCGGCAAGGGTCGCCGCAACCGTGTAGCTAGCCCACGCGCTGTCAACCGGTGTACCGAGTTCCAACCTGATCGCGGCACTCTTCCTGGCAAATTCGAGTGACTTGCGATAGTTACCTTGTTCGTTGTATATAGATTCCCCCGGCTAAAGCCGGGGTTCTTACTTTTACAGACCTGCGGTCTGACCTGCTATTCGCTACGTCGCTTAGCTCGCAG
>JAFGNW010000032.1 GCA_016926795.1 Candidatus Zixiibacteriota bacterium | reverse complement strand
CGCTGTCAATGACGATAATCGTATCGATAGTCGAATCCTCACAGCACAGGCGGAATTCCCCGAAAATTTTATCATCGTCGGAATCCACTCCGGGATTATCATAAATCCATGATGCCCACATGGCGTTGATGCCCAGGTTAGTGAAGTTCAGGTTTGATTCATATATTTCCGGAATGTAATTGTCAACCAAATAGTTCTGACCGTTATCGGGGTCAACGTGGAAATTATCGCCGGCCAGGTAGGCGAATGATAGCGGCAGGGTCTGGCCTGGTTCGATGGAAAAGGGGCCGAACGATAAGAGAAAGCGAGTGTCGAAGCCGTTGGAAATATCCTGGGCGATAGTCTGATTGGGGTACAACCAGGTCGGGTCGCTGGGTGATATGGAGGCGGTGTAAATCTGGTTGTAATCGAATTCCCGGTTTCTTAAGAAATCATATTTATTGCGGTCGCCCTCCGGCGTACCCAGGCCACCGGTGCCCAAATCGCGGAAATTATCGATTTTTCGGCGGGGACCAAAATCCAGCGAGGCGGTGCCGTTACTAACCCACCAGTTGAAGGATACGTTGAGGTCATCCTGCGGTGTGCGGACAATTCGCATGGCGGTGGCGTGGGGGAGGGGTGTGGTAAGCAAACCGCCGCCTCTGAGTTCGCCATCGTTATCGGCAATCCAGGCGATAAAAACCGTGTCGGTAAAAATACACTGCCCGTAGCGAATGGGGAGGGTGTCGACAAAACCGCAGATATCGTCCTGAAAACCTGATGGATCGCCGCCTTCTTTGTTGACGTCAGCATCAACGTAAAGACCCATGTAAACCTGGGTGATTCTTTCCTGTCCGATATTTTTAATGGAATAGTCAAATAATACGAAATCTTCGGCATAGGGGTAAGACCAGGCGTATGAGCACTGGGTGATGCCGATATTGAGCGGCATGTGCGGGCGGCCGTCAGTGTAATCGGAACACAGCCCCGGGACGCCGGTAACGAAAGTATCCGAATATTCCGCGATATAATCCTGCTCCGAGACGGCGTTTTTATACTCCGGTTTATCCGGGTCGATAATCGAGCGGTAAATCATGCCACCCCCGTATTCCTCGGCGTCGGGAAACATCTCCTGGCAATGTTGCCAGCCGTCAGCTCCAACCGAAACCAGGGTGTCGCGGCCGACCACAGCCCCGATCCAGAAAGCCCCGGCAAAAAGGTAACGAGTTCCGGACCCCTTGGGATACTCGCACGAAAGAACCAGGTTGCCGGTAAAACAGTCACTGGGCGAACCCAGGGCAAAACCGGTTCCGAAAGTTCCGTTGTTGTTAACCGCCAACACCAGTTTACCGACGTTGTGAGCGGCTATGCAATAAGCCAGCGTAACCGTGGCGTATGATACGTCTTCCTTGGTATCATCAAGTGATATTTTATATCGAGCAAAAGATGCGTGCGGCAAAATCAACAATATAAAAATTACTAAACCGATTAATTTCTTTTGAGCCATGAACCCTTCCTTTGAATAATTTATACCCTTCTACTACCATATAAATATATTGTTGCGGTTTTTGTCAAGGAGTTTACGACCTTAAAAAAAAGACGTACCTGACACCAATAAATAAAAAAAAACCAGCCCGAAAGGCTGGTTTTTTTTTAGTTCGTTATCTATTCCGGTTTGTTAAAAGTGGAAGCCGGAACATCCTCATTGATATATAATTCTGCCTGGGATATCTGCAGGATTTTCTGGCCATCCAAACTGATAATTCGGTCCATAGGCAGGGTAACACCGGCAATTTCCTTGAAATTGGAGAAAGCCTCGGTAATATTTCCTTCACCCCCTGCTGTCTTACCCCAGTACGAGGAGGAGTACAGCCGGTAGGTATCGTTTATGATACCCAGACGGCAGAGCGGTTCGTCGTTATCTTTAAGCAGGACAATGTAATCGATTTCCTGATCGTCGATTTTCTCAGTCCCGTCGTAAACGACCTTAAAATCGGGAGCGTCACAGCGGCTGAAAATATTGATAGTTTGACGGGCCTCATCCTCTCTTTCCTGGGCGATATCCTCGGCGGTTTTATCCACGAGGCTGCCGGTCATATCGGTTTTCCAGCCCTTCTCGCCGTTGGTTATATCGACCAATTTGCGGCCCATGGCGTTCAGCTCTGAAAATGAGCGGTCGGGCAGAATCTGGTATGATTCGAACGGCAGCGGGAATTCCCCGCCGGGAGTCGTCAGGATGTACTTACCCTTGGCATGGAGGGTCTTGACATTCTTGAAATTTGCCACCCCGCCGTGGGCATCCGCTACGGACAGCATAATCTTTTTACCCCGAGCCAGGGTTTCGTCGTTGATAACCAGTTTCTTGTCTTCTTTCGGGACCGGGATGGTGATATCGATTGGTTCCGCCGGACCCATACCCAGGGCTTCAAGCGGTTCATCGAAATCAGCAGCGTTGCCGGTGACAATGACAATCAACTGGTCGGGACGAAGGTTGTTCTTGGCAGCCGCCATAACGGCTTCCGGAGTGATTTTCTCAACCCCTTCCTTCTCCTGTTCCAGGAAATTTTCCGGCAAGCCGTAAAAATCGTACGTTCTCATACGAGCCAGCACTTCGCCTTTGGAATCGAAATTGAAAACGAACGAATTTAGATAACCGTCTTTGCCCTTTTTCATTTCTTCCTCGGTGGGCAGGTCGGTCAGCATCGAATTTATCTGTTTGATTATCTCCCGGGTGGCTTTAACGGTGTTTTCGGGACCGGTGGAGGCGGCGATGAAGAAATAGCCCGGATAAGCGAATTCGGAAATCAAACGCCCCCCGGCGGAATATGCCAGACCCATTTTGGTGCGGACATTGTTGGTCACGCGGCTGCCGAAACCACCGCCCAGGATGCTGTTCATGACTATCAGCGAAGTATAGTCGGGGTCGGTCACCATGCCGCCAATATGTCCCACCCTGATATAGGATTGTTTGGCCTCCGGTTTCTCGATATAGTAAACTTTGTTACGCCACTGGTAATTTACTTGCGGCGGGGGCGGCACCGCAATATTGCCCTTCGGCCAGTCGCCGAAATATTTTTTCACCTTGGTAATTATGTCCTTTTTGTCGAAATCACCCCAGAGGGCCATCTGGATGTTTTCCGGACGGATATATTTTTTATGAAATTCGATAAGGTCGTCGCGGGTGATGGCGTTGATGGTAGCGTACTCGGTATGACGGGCGTAAGGGGATTCCGGACCGTAGATCTGTTTTTTGAATTCGCGACGGGTCAAATCGGCCAGTTCGTCGTTGCGGCGGGCGATGCCCGTTCGCTGCTGGACTTTGGCCAGGTTTATTTTATCCTCATCAAAAACCGGCCGCCGAAGTATCTCGGCCAGGACTTCCAAACCCAGGTCAGTATATTCACTGAGAATGTTGACGTTGGCGCTGCCCTCGACCACATCGATACCGGTTTCCACCGAACCGCCCACACCTTCCAGCATCTCATCGATTTCATCGCCGGTCCATTTCTCGGTACCGCCGGTTCGCATAACCATGCCACAGACTTCGGCCAGGCCGATTTTATCGGCGGGTTCGAGGTAGGTGCCGGTATTGATACGCAATCCGGCTCTGAAAATGGGCAACGACCGGTCTTCGAGAATATACAACCGCATCCCGTTATCGAGCGTAATTTTCTCGACCTTGGGTATGTTTATCTTGTTCAGTTTTGGAAATTCAAGGCTTTCGACATCCTGGGCCGTCACCGACAGGCTCAGCGCCGCCAGGAGGACAACCCCGACCATTATAGAAATGAGTCCTCTTTTCATGATTTATTCCGCTCCCATGCTCTTAAATAGTATTTAATTTCGCGACCGTGCGATTATTTTTGGTGAAATATTCCTGCGCCACCCTCTGGATGTCTTCCGGCGTAACGGCATTGATCCGGTCGAGTTGTTTGAACAACTCCCGCCAGCTACCGTATTTGTTCTCGAAAGAGGCCAGCTGCATAGCCAGACCCATATTGCTGTTGAGACCGTTTATGAATGCAGCCTTGGCGCGGGCTTTGATTTTTTCAACTTCCTCAACCGGCAAAAGTTCGTCTTTCATCCTGTCAATCTCAATGAAAATCTGTTCTTCGCATTCCTCGTTAGTGTGACCAGCCGAAGGAATGGCGTAAACGAGCGCCAGGCAGGGGTATTTATTACCCGGGTAACCGGCAAAGGCGCCGACATCGGCGGCGATTTTCTTATCCTTTACAAGATTCTCATAAAGTAAAGACGTCCGCCCCTGGCCGAGATAATCCATCGTGGCATTGAGAGCCGGCCAGTCCGGATGAGTACTGCTGGGAATATGGAAACAGGCGCCGAACAAAGGCTGGGCGGGGTCCTCGAGTTCAACCCGGCGTTCACCCTTCTGTTCCGGCTCAATAGTAGCCAGTTCTTCCGGTTTTGGGCTATAGGGAATGCGGCTCCAGTATTTATCAGCCAGTTCGAACACTTCATTTGGCTTGACATCGCCGACAATGGCCAGAATCAGATTGGTAGGGACGTAATATTTCTTGAAATGTTCTTTAACGGCGTCCCGGGTATAATTCTGGATATCCGACATGTGTCCGACAATGGAAATGCCGTAAGGGTGAGCCAGGAAAGCCGCGGCTTTCATTTCATCCAGCGCCCGGCCGAACGGGCTGTTTTCCAGAGTTTGCCGCCGCTCTTCAGCAATGACATTGCGCTCACGGTACATTTCTCTCAAAACCGGTTTGTAGAAACGTTCCGATTCCATAGCCATCCACAGTTCCAGGCGGTTGGACGGCAGGCTCATCATGTAAATCGTCATATCCATGCCGGTACCGGCATTTAGACCCACAGAACCTTCGGTTTCAAGTATATGGTCAAAAGCATTTGGCTCCACAAATTCACCGGCTGAATCGATGGCGCCAGCAAAAGCCTGCTCCAGGTCAGCCAGACGGGCTGAATCAGCCAGGCGGCCTTTTTTCCGTTCCGCTCGTAATTCGTAAAAAATAGAATCTTCAATTTTCATGAGAGGCAGTTCCTTATCGATATCTTTGGTACCGATATCCATGGTGCCTTTGAAGGCCATATGTTCAAGCATATGCGCCAACCCGGTATATTCTTTCGGGTCGTTAGCTCCGCCGACGTTGGCAAATGTTATAAACGATACCACCGGAGCGTCATGACGTTCCATAACAAGAATCCTCAAGCCGTTTCCGAGAGTATGTTCAGAAACGGCGTTTTCGAGTTCGGAAAAATCAAATCCGAAACCCGCCGTGAAACCGAAAAGAATGAAAACGGCAATAACGGCTGAAAGACATGTTTTCCTTAATTTCATTGTTTCCTCCGTAAAAATTATAATAATTTTGATTATTCAAATTAATATTACGAATAAATATCGTTCCGAGCTAAGTGTCAAGAGTTTAATGAGATATGCTTAAAATATACCTGTTCCATCCACTTTATTTACGACATAATCAAATTATACGTAAAAAAAAGACCGGTTGTTGAGCATTAAAGACTTCTGTAACTGACTTGAAAATATCGAGTTAAAAAAAACCGGGAAGAAACCGGCGGCACCGGGGTATTCAAGGCAACAAAAGAAATTTAATACTCAAATCAAGGAGAATGGTCATGAAAAGAAAAAGTTTAACCGCCCTGGTCCTCGCCGGTATTATATCCTTTGCCCTTGTGCTACCGGTTTCTGCCGGGGAAGTCGGTTCGATTGACGGTCAGGTGGTCAACGTAAACACCGGTCAACCGGTCAAGGACGCCTCGATTGTTATCGAAAGTGCCAATATCGCGACTTTGTCTAATTTTGCAGGTAATTTTACCTTTGATAATTTAAAGCCCGGTCGCTATACCATGGTCGTTACCCACCCTGATTTCCAGACCGAAAAAAGAGCCGATATCGAAGTTGTCGCCGGATGGACGACTTCGCTCGTTATTGCGCTTACGCCCGGGGAGGCCAAAAAATCGGAGGCGGAAATTTTCGACCGTTTAGATGAACAGTTACCGCATGAAGCTGTCGGTCGTGAAGAAAAAATGAGAATAAGTAAAGAGAGTCTAAATTACTTAACTCCCCGGGAAGCGCCCTCGGTATCAACCGGTGGTGCGGTCGATAACAATTATAAAAACGTTCAACAAAGTATAGTACTCCGTCAGAGAATAGACCGTTGCCCGCCAACCGATTACGATATTCCCCGGGGACCTTTTGATATGTTTTTCCGCGATTATGGCACCAGCGGCTTTGTCAATACCGAAGACGACCGGCTGTCCACTTTCGCGGTTGATGTCGATGACGCCTCTTATGTTTTGGTGCGGCGGTACCTTCAGGAAGGTTATATGCCGCCGACGGACGCCATCCGGGTCGAAGAGTTCATCAATCATTTCGATTATGCTTACAATCCGCCCGACCATCAAAAATTCCGCGTCTTTACCGAATGGGCGACCTCGCCGTTCGACCGCAACACGGTCATTATAAAAATCGGCGTCAAGGGGAGTGAGATTCTGAAAAGAGAACGCCGGCCACTCAATCTGACGCTGGTGGTCGATGTCTCCGGCTCGATGGGTTATGACAACCGTATGGAACTGGTCAAGGAATCGCTGCGGTTGCTGGTTCGGCAACTGAACCGTCACGATCGGGTCGGCATGGTGACCTATGGAACCAGTGCTCAGGTGGTCATGGAACCGGTTTCAGCGGACCGCACGGATATTATTTTACGGGCCATCGACTGTCTCCGCCCCGGTGGGTCTACTTTCGCCGAAGCGGGCATCCGTCTCGGCTATAAAATGGCGCACAGCCTGTTCGACCGCGAGTACAATAACAGCCTGATTCTTTTAAGCGACGGGGTAGCCAATGTCGGCAGCACCATGCCCGAGGATATCATGCGCAAGGTTAAGCAATTCACCAAGGAAGGCATCACCCTTTCGGCTTACGGCTTCGGCATGGGCAATTATAACGATGTCCTGCTGGAACAGCTCGCCCAGCAGGGGAACGGCAAGTACGCTTATGTGAACGACCGAACCGAAGCCCGTAAGGTATTTGTTGAGGATTTTGTCGGCAATTTCCAGATTCTGGCTCGCGACGTGAAAATCCAGGTGGAGTTTGACCCCCGCCGGGTGCTGGCTTACCGGTTGTTGGGGTATGAGAACCGCGATGTCCCCGACCATAAATTCCGCGACAACCGCCAGGACGGCGGCGAGATTGGCGCCGGGCATGAGGTCACGGCTCTGTATGAACTGGTGCTTGCCGACAAGCAGGCGAAAGGAAGGGGCAGCATGGGAACGGTATCCGTGCGCTGGAAAGACCCCGACCAGACCGAGGTCACCGAGCTTTCCAAAGATATCGAGCTGTCCGGAAGAGTCGGCTCCTTTGAAAGAAGCCGTCCGGAATACCGCCTGGCGGTAGTGGCCGGAAAATTCGCCGAACTGCTCAAGGGCACCGAATACAGTTACGACTTCGGTTATCGAGACCTGTACATCGCAGCGGCGTCGCTGGTCGAGGATTTGCCCGGCGACCAGACCCGCGAGCTTCTGGATTTAATCCGGCTGGCCGGCGGTTTCCGGGAAGAGCTGTCAAGAAGATAACAGAAGAAGAGGCATAAAAAAAGCGGGAGCGATTACTCCCGTTTTTTTTGTTTTATTTTCTTACCACCAGCTTATCAGTTTCGGTTTGAAGGTATGTATCAGGTTTTCGTTTTTTGGAATGACCCGGGCGGTAATGCCGAACCTCCCGGACTCGCGGCATTCGATTTCAGCATGATAAGCATAAACACCGTCTTTAACCTGGCCTTCGTCGAGATTGGCTGCAGCCGGGCTGAAATTAAGCAGTTGCTCCTGGGCGTTGAGCCTGCCGGAGACGATTTCCACCCGGACATCATCGGGGGTAATGGAATCCAGGTAAACGTGTAATTTGACGTTGACCTTCTGGCCGACATAAACGGTGGGGCCGAGCTCCGGTATTTCGATATCGTGAATGGAGATTTTATCCCAGCTGGCGCTGATTCGGTCGATCCAGCCGGTCAGTTGCTTATTCAATTCAAATTCGTTACGGCTCAAATTCAAGCTGGCCTTGATGGCCGGGATATAGAAATGGTTGGTGTAATCCATCAGCATGCGGTGAGTGGAGAACCGCTGACCGGCCATGTGGATACTGGCTTTCATCTTTTTTATCCAGTCCTCCGGCAAGTCGTTTTCATTGCGGTCGTAGAAAAGCGGGATGACCTCGCGCTGCATCGTATTGTAAAGCGCCTCGGCATCGAACTTGTCCTGCGTATCGACATTGCCGTATTCCTCGCCGCTGCCGATTTTAAAGCCGGTTTCGTCGCTGTAACCTTCCACCCACCAGCCGTCGAGCACGGACAGGTTAAGACCGCCATTCATGGCAGCTTTCATCCCCGAGGTTCCGGAAGCTTCCTGCGGGCGGCGAGGATTATTCAGCCAGATATCGGAACCCTGGACCAGGTAACGAGCGACGTTGATATCATAATCCTCGAGGAAGATGATACGGTTGCGGAATCTTTCATCGGTCGTGAAATCGATTATTTGCTTGATGATTTCCTTGCCGGGATTGTCCAGCGGGTGAGCTTTGCCCGAAATTATTATTTGTACGGGATGTTTTTCGTCATTGATGATTTTCTCGAGGCGTTCGATATCCGAGAAAATCAGGTTGCCGCGTTTGTAGGTCGAGAACCGGCGGGCGAAACCGATAGTCAGAAACTGAGGGTTCAAAACCTGTTCGGCCTGCTGGATCTTAACCTGGGAGGCGCCCCGCCGGATAAGTTGTTGTTTGAGCCGTTTACGGGCGAAAAAGACCAGTCTCTCGCGGCGTTTGTTGTGCACCCGCCACAGTTCCAGGTCCGGTATTTTATGCACCCGCTCCCAGACTTCCGGCGCCCCCGGCATCTCGATAAAGCGCGGTCCGAAATAGGATTCGTAGAGGTCCATCATATCGTGCGAAAGCCACGATGCGGGATGGACACCGTTGGTAATCGACTTTATCGGGACCTCCTGTTTGGGCAGGTTCGGCCAGATATTGTGCCACATTTCCCGGGAAACCTGGCCGTGAAGTTCCGAAACCCCGTTGGTGAAAGCGGAGTATTTGAGGGCCGCCACCGTCATGCCGAACTGCTCGGACTCGTCGTCGGGGTTGACCCGACCGATAGCCAGAAACTCCTTCCAGCTGATGCCCAGTTGCCGAACCATTTCACCGAGATAGCGATGAATCAACACCGAGTCAAATTGTTCGTTGCCGGCCGGTACGGGGGTATGGGTGGTAAAGACCGTGGTCGACCAGACATACTGTGAGGCTTCCCGGAAAGAAAGCTTCTTTTCGGTCATCAGAGAATTAATTCGCTCCAGGGTTAAAAACCAGGAGTGACCTTCGTTGCTGTGGAATATGGCCGGTTCCATTCCCAGTATCTTGAGCGCCTTCACGCCGCCTATACCGAGCACGATTTCCTGGCGTATGCGCATATCCTTGTCGCCGCCGTAAAGAACCGAAGTAATTTCACGAGCCTTGGAGGAGTTTTCCGGGACGTTGGTGTCCAGCAGATAAAGCGGAATTACGCCGACCATAACTTTCCATATCTGTATCTGTACCGGTACGTTATCCAGCACCAGACTGATTTTGACCGGCTGGTCGTGTTCGTCCTTGACCAATTCAACCGGCATATGATACCAGTCGTTTTCTTCGTATCTTTCCTGCTGCCAGCCATCCCGGGACAAAAACTGTCGGAAATAACCGTAACGGTACAATAAGCCTACCGCCACAACCGGCAGACCCAGGTCGGAGGCCGACTTCATCGTGTCTCCGGAAAGAACCCCCAGACCTCCGGAATAAACCGGCAGGCCGGTATCGAGGCCGTATTCAAGTGAGAAATAGGCGATTTTGTTGTTCTGGAGTTCCTCGTAATTATAACTGAACCATTTTCTAATCTTGAGGTAATTTTGATATTTATCAAATGCCCGGTCCAGATTGACCAGAAAAGCCTCGTCCTTGGCCGCTTTTTGCAGGATGTATTGAGGCAGTTGTGAAAGCATTTCAACAGGATTCTGATAGTATTTCTCCCAGCTATCCGGTTCAAGACGGATAAAGAGTTTGATAATATCCCAATTCCAGGAATACCAAAGATTATGAGCCAGTTCCTGGAGGGTTTTGATTCGATCCGGTAGCTTGGGCAGTACCAGAAGTTGTTTAAGACGCATGTTTTTATCTTTCCGGCTGATTGTTACTTATATGACTTCAGTATCATATTTTATCGACGTAATCAACAATTATTTTAACAAGCTTATTGTTTTTGAGCACTTGAGCCCTTAATAAGTGTTTCTAAATAACATAACAAAACCTGCCGAAATAAGTTGTATATAAGAAATATATATTTTAATATACAGAATAAACAAATTTAAAAGTTAAAGGGTCTATGGCAAAAACCAAAAAAAGGATCGGCGTTTTAACTGGGGGAGGGGACTGTCCCGGCTTGAACGCGGTTATCAGAGCCGTGGCGAAAACCGCGGAAAACGATTACGACATGGAAGTAGTCGGTTTTTATGACGGTTACGAAGGTTTGATTCTAAATCGTTATACGAATATAAACGACAGCGATGTATCCGGGATTTTGACCCGGGGTGGAACCATTCTGGGAACTTCCAACCGGGCGGATCCCTTCAAATACCCGGTTTTACAGGGCGAAGAATATGTCTATCTGGATCGTACCTCTCAATGCGTCATGAACTTCGAATCCCTGGGACTCAACGCCCTGATTGCGATCGGGGGCGATGGCACCATGGCGGCTTCGGGCGGCCTGCAGGAAAAGGGTCTGCCCATTATCGGCGTACCCAAAACCATCGATAACGACCTGGCCGGTACCGATGTTACCTTCGGTTTCGATTCGGCCCTTCAGACCGCCACCGAGGCAATCGACAAGATCCATACCACCGCACAGTCTCATCACCGAGCTATGATTATCGAGGTAATGGGTCGATATGCCGGCTGGCTGGCACTGGGTTCGGGACTGGCCGGCGGAGGAGATATTATTCTGATGCCGGAGTTCCCCTACGAT
>JAFGNW010000244.1 GCA_016926795.1 Candidatus Zixiibacteriota bacterium | reverse complement strand
TCAATTCTTTTCGATGAGGAGTTTTCCATAATCCTTAAAATATAATAAAAATTATTATAAACCGACACTGTCTTTTTTTCAGGCGAAAATTCCGGAACTATAAATATAATTTTAAGCCAAAATCTCAAAATGGGCATATATTATAATAGTTGACAATTCCGGTTTGAATTAGCGAGATTTTAATATCACTGGAGGTAAAGACCATGACCTCGATAGATACTATTATCAATCGGCAGCTTTTACGATGGGAACTACAGCGTCGCCAGGCCGAGGAAGAGAAAAAGGAACAGCCCCAGCCGGCCCCGATAGTCACCATCAGCCGTGAAACGGGCAGCCGGGGTTCCTATTTCGGCTCCCGCCTGGCCATGAAACTCGGCTACCAGCGCCTGCACCGTGAGATTATCGACAACATCTGCGAATCCTCAGGTTACCGTAAACGGATTATCGAATCTCTGGACGACCGTTTTCGCAGCAGCCTGTCGATGATGGTGGAGTCGTTTTTTACCGGGCAATCGGTGGACCATTCCGACTATCACCGTCACCTGTACCGGGTGGTGCTGTCCTTTTCCCACCTGGGTGGTGTGATAGTGATGGGCCGCGGGTCAAATTTCATCCTGGGTCCGGACCGCGGTTTTCACATCCGCTTCGTTTGTGACAGGGAAAAAAGAATCGAAAACCTGATGAAATACAAAGACCTGCCCCGCGAGGAAGCCCTGGAGGATATCGAAAGTTCGGACGAACGGCGCAGGGAATTCGTTAAGAAGCTGTTTCACAGCGATATCGACGACCCCCATTATTATGACCTGGTGCTGAATTCCACCTCAATCGATGTCGAGGAACTGGTGGATACGGCGGTGACCGCCATCAGCGGCAAGATGGATAAACTGCGGCACAACCACGAAGACTGACCGGCGTCGGTTTAAAACTGCTCCGTACGCAACATCACCAGCGTGCAGGCTTCGATCACCTCGATCCCTCGTTCTCTGAGTTTTCCGGCCAGTTCTTTGTTCTCGGCGCCGGGATTGAAAATCACCCGCCGGGGATTCAATTTTAAAATATTATCGAGCTGCTGTGAGGATATTTTTTCACCCACGTACAAAGTCAGGGTATCGACCTTCTCGTCGATTTCGTCCAGTGTCTTGACCGCCCGGAGGTTGTTGACTGTGTGCCCGGCCGGGTGAACCGGGATGGGCGAGAAACCGTGTTCCTGCAGCATCTGCACGGCCTTGAAAGAGTAGCGCTCTTCGTTGGTCGAGGCGCCCAGTACCGCCACCCTGGCGCCGGCGATGGCTCTCGGCATGTTATTTTCTCCCTTTTTATTATCTAAAAATACTTATTAATCCAATTAACAAATAATTCCGGAAATTGTTTCCGGTCTTGCTTTCACACAATCGGCAGCAGACCGTCCGGGTCGAACTTGTCTTTAATCTTGCGCGAATAAACGGCGTCAGCGCTCCCGTCGGAGGCATCCAGTCCTTTCAAGAAATTCTTGCGGTCGATGGCTTTCATTTTCATAGCCGCAAATTCCTCGATTGCGCTGAGCGGGATAGTGCGGAAGGTGACGGTGGCTATCAATCCCAGAAGCCCCCAGGAGGCGGCAAAAATTTTAACGATATCATACCCCGAAACGGATTTGAAACAGACCGAGCCGGGAGTGAGAATCTCGCCCGCGGGTGTTACGATTTCCGCCTTGATAAAATATTTCTTCAGCGGCAGGTCATGGCCGTTCAACTCGGCGGCCAGATTAATCGCCACCGCCCCCCCGGCCGAGCCGGCGTAGGGCAGGTCGGCATGGGGCACGAACAGGTTGTGGCGCTTGAGCTGCGCGTTGATTTCGTTTAACGGGTAACCGCCGCCTACCGTAACATATAAATCCTGCTCAACCACCGCGATGACACTGTTGAGCCGGTCGGTTTTGACTACCAGCAGATTTTCGAAAGTCGCCCCAACCGGGTCGATGTTGTTGCCGTATCCGGAGATGAATACTTTCCGACCGAGCTGACCGGCCAGTTTAAAAAACCGGGCGGCCTCAGCGGCGTTTTCGGGGTGAAAAACAGCCACCCCTTTTTGAAAAGTCAGCCGGTCGTCGGGAAATTCGGAATTGACCAGATGCGATATTTCATTTAACGAATTCATGGAGATAAGATAGAGATAAATACTGAGATGTCAACGTCCGACTGTTCGCCCCAAGGAAAGACCTGTTTTATTCCGAAAGTAAATGCCGCCGTTTCAGAATTTCTCGATTACGGCGATATCCCGCAGAGCCTGCTCATAATCGCCGGGGCGACCGATATCCAGCCAGTAGCCGTCGTAAGGATAATACCCGATCGGTTCTCTGCGCCGTAAAAGTTCGTACATCAAATCATCGAAGCCGAATTTTTCATTTTCGGGCACTAACTCGAGTACCGCCCGGCTGAAAACGTAAAGCCCCATCGAGACGGTCAGATTATACTCCGGCTTTTCCTTGAAACCGGTAATGAATCCGTTGTCGGAGATTTCCATCACGCCGAAATCGATTTTCTCCGTCCTCTGCGAAGTAGCCACCGTGATACGGGCGCCGCTGCCGAGGTGGTGCCGGTAGAGCTTGCCGATATCAATATCGCTCAGGATATCGCCGTTGGCGACGATGAAATTATCCGGCAAAT
>JAFGNW010000031.1 GCA_016926795.1 Candidatus Zixiibacteriota bacterium | reverse complement strand
GGGACCCGCCGGATAAAACTCGCGGATATGCCCTTTCCCCGATGGCTGTCCAATAATCTCACCTCGCTTATAATATCGGTTTTTTCCAGTCAGCGGGTGCGCGACAGCCAGTCCGGCTTTCGCCTTATGCCGACCGCGATATTGAAAGCGGTACAACTGAAAACGGTCAAATATGATTTCGAGTCGGAAATGCTTTTCAAGATGGGCGCCCTGGACTGTCCTATCGGCGAGGTCCCCGTATCGACAATATACGACGGCTCCCCGTCGTACATCAATCCCCTCAAGGACACCTTTCGTTTTATTCGCCAGATTTGGAAGCGCATCTGGGCCTGATAACTTCCGCTTGCTTTTAGAGGGTTTCTAAATTAAACTTAAGCTTATGAAATTGGCCGAGTTATTCTCCAATTATTATACCGTCCGCAAGGAGCTTTTAGCGGCTGTGGCTGACCTGACTCTTTCACAACTGGCCTGGACCGCCCCCGGACATCCCAACTCCATCGGCCGACTGCTGGTGCATATTGCCGAAACGGAATATGCCTGGATAACCATCGTGGCCTTGAAAAAAGAAACGGAATTCGACCAAAGCAGATTCCAGAACATAACCACCCTGCCCGAAATACTCGAATTACTGGAGCGGTATTTTGATGAATTTACCCGTTATCTCGAAAACGAAACGATTGACGACTGGGACCGGGTCTTTTACGAAATTCCCGGTGAAGATGAAAAGGTGTCCAAACGCTGGCTGGTCTGGCATGTGGTGGAACACCAGGCGCGACACCGGGGGCAGATATTCATGCTGATGCGAATGCAGAACCTGGACGTGCCGTATGTCTGAAAAAAAGAAGACCATCCTGATAACCAACGATGACGGTTATTTCTCAGATGGTATTAATTGTCTGTACCGGGAACTATCCCGGATAGCCCGCGTGTACATGGTGGCGCCCGACCAGGAACAGTCGGCCAGTTCCCATTCGCTGACTTTGAACCGGCCGCTGCGCGTGCATAAAATCGACAAGAATTGTTATATCACCGACGGCACCCCGACCGACTGTATCATGCTGGCCGTTCACCTGCTTTTCAAAAAGAAGCGCCCCGACATGATAATTTCGGGCATCAATCACGGCTCCAATATGGGGGACGATGTCACTTATTCGGGCACCGTAGCGGCGGCTATCGAAGGTTCCATCCTGGGTATCCCCTCTGTTGCGGCCTCCATGGCCAATTATGAGCCGGGAACGAAACTCGACCAGGCGGCCAAATTTATAGCCAAATTCGTTAAAATATATGATAAATTGAAAATTGACCCGGCCACTTTTATCAATATCAATTTCCCTCTTAACGGCGGCCGGCCTTATACCAAATACGAGATTACCACGCTGGGTATGCGGCAATACAAGGACATTATCGTTCACAAAACCGACCCCCGGGGCAAGGCTTATTACTGGATTGGGGGACGGGCTAAATGGAAAACTACCCGGGGTTCCGATTTTGAGGCTATCCAGAGAAAAGTTGTCTCCATTACCCCCCTGAGACTTAACTTTACCGATTTCGTCTCGATGGAAGAACTGCGGAAAATCAAATTTAAATTTTAACGTACAACGAAAGTCCGGGGCTTATAAATCGTCGTAACCGACCGATAAAATCATTGACAAGTCGAAAAATTATTCTATAATTAGTTTCTTGATTCGGGGCGTGGCGCAGGTTGGTAGCGCGCTTGGTTCGGGACTAAGAGGTCGCTGGTTCAAATCCAGTCGCCCCGATTTTTTATTAATCAGTGAAAATATTGATTGAGCCGAAGCTGTATCCGTGCCCTTTCATCTGGAAAGCAGGAACTGAATGCCAACTAGGAACAAGCCCGTCATTGCCGTAATTGGAGCCAGCAAGTGTTCCAAGAAACTTCGCGATATGGCGGCACAGGTCGGAAAACACATCGCTGAAAACGGTGGTGTCATCGTTTGCGGCGGAATGGGGGGAATAATGGAAGGAGCCGCCCGGGGGGCCAAAGAAGGCGGCGGGGTGACAATCGGTATTTTACCCACCGATGACAAGAAAGACGCTAATCCCTATATCGACTACGCCATTCCCACCGGGTTCGGCGAAGGTCGGAATATAATCGTGGTGCGAGCGGCCGATGTCGTGATTGCTCTGCCGGGCAAGTACGGCACCCTTTCAGAGATGGCGTTTGCCAGGCTTTTCAACAAGCCCGTTATTTCAATCTCCGCCTGGAAACTCGGTGATGACATAATACAGGTCGAGGATCCGGTCGAAGCCGCCGAGCTGGCTCTGGAATTAGCCGTCCGAAAAAAATGAATCAGGTCGGAGCTGAAATTTCCGTTCGCGGTGTCGTGCAGGGAGTGGGTTATCGCTATTTCTGCTACCGTCATGCGACCAACCTTAAATTAACCGGCTGGGTCAAAAATGACCCCGATGGTTCGGTTTTCGTTTGTGTCGAGGGTGACCGCAGTGCTGTTGAAGCTCTTATCGATGAATTGAAAGTCGGTCCTTACGGTGCCTCCGTGACCCGGGTTAACGTCAAATGGGTCGAGTTCACAGGTAAATATGATAATTTTGAGATAACTTTTAGGGGCTATAATTGATGGATGAATTAAAAAAGTATATTCGCTCGGTACCGGATTTCCCTAAACCCGGTGTTAACTTTTATGATTTAACCACCCTTTTTGCCGACCCGGTCGGGTTCAAAATGGCTCTCGATAAAATGGAGGATTTTATTCGGTCCCGTAAAACCGAGAAGATTCTGGGTATCGAGTCTAGGGGTTTTATCTTCGGTGCGGCGCTGGCTGACCGTCTGAATCTTCCCTTTATCGTGGCTCGCAAAAAAGGTAAACTACCTTATAAAACAATTGCCGAGGATTATGCCCTCGAGTACGGTACGGCTTCTCTGGAGATTCATGCCGACGCCGTATCTCCCGGGGAGCGGGTGGTCATAGTCGATGATTTAATCGCTACCGGGGGGACTTTGGTAGCCGCCTGCAAATTGATTGAGCGGCTCAAGGGTGAAGTGGCGGGAATTGCATGTTTAATCGGGCTGGTTTTCTTTCCCTTCGCCGATAAACTCGCTGGTTATGACGTAAATTACCTTATTTCTTATGATTCCGAGTAAGGCCGGGGAACCGTTTTATAAAAGAATATTTGTTTTTTCAATATAATTGATTTTATTGTGTGATATGCCCCCGTAGCTCAGGTGGATAGAGCATCGGTTTCCTAAACCGCAGGCCGCAGGTTCAAATCCTGCCGGGGGTATAAATTGGCCTCCCCGAAGGCCTTTTTTTTGCCTCAAATTATTGAAAATTTGGAAGATAGAATTAAATAAAAATAGATTAAATCGTTTGACATGCGTCTATAGTTCGTATATATTTTGAACTTGTAAAATAACCGATTTTTCGAATATGATGGTTCTTTATATAAGGAGTTTATAGGATGAGATGGTCGTTGTTTAAGTTCTTGGTAATCTTTTTAACCCTCACAACGACAGCTTTTTGTCAGTTACAGAGTATTGATTTTAACGGTGGCGGCGCTCGTGCCGAAGGTATGGGCAAAGCTTTCCTGGGTGTCTCGGATGACATATCAGCCGTCAGTTGGAATCCGGCGGGGTTGTATGTTCATGAAAAACCGATCCTCGGTATCAGTTTCGGTTCTTTCATGCCTCGCGGGAAGTTCGATTACAGAGGGACAAAGCTGGATCAAACGGGTTCGTTTAACAATATTACTTTTCTGAGTTTCCTGGCCCCTTTACGTATCAAGGGGCATCAGTTCGTCGGCTCCATCTGTTACAGCAAAGCCTTCGATGATTACTCCAACAGTGCCTATGACACCTCTTTTTACTATATTAACGCGTTCGGGAACGTAAATCCCGGAGCGATAAGCGCGGACGGTGAATATCACGGTGGCCCTTACCAGATCAATATCGGTTTCGGAACCAGAATTTATGAAAACATTTCGTTCGGTCTCTCGGCGAACATCCTGACCGGCAAATCGGTCTCTGAGGAACATGCTTACACTGTCCTTGAAAACCTGGTGCGGGATGATTCCTATGACCAGGAAATATTCTTTGAGGAAGACTATACGGTTATCGATACGTCCGCTTTCTCGGGCGTCAATTTCACCATTGGTTTTAAATACAACACCGAGAAATTGAATGCCGGACTCGTGATTAAAACTCCGTACGACGCCAAGGTTACCACCGATGAATCAAGATATCGAATAACCAGATATAACGGGCTGGTGAAAAACAACTGGACGGACACCGTCTTCGTCGATGATATCCTTCAAAAAGTGGAAATGCCGGTTATCATAGGGTTGGGAGCCGGTTATAATCTCAGTGAAAAAATGCTGGTGTCGATGGATATGGAGTACCGCGGATTCAAGGATAATATGGTAAAAACCCGGACGGAGTTTTCCATTAAGCCCGGCGGTGACAAGGAAGAAACCTTCGAGGAAACCGACCCGCTCTGGCAGGACGTTTTTACAATCCGCATGGGTGCGGAGTACATGTGGGAAACCGGCATGGAATTATTCCCGCTGATACCCCTGAGACTGGGTTTCGCTTACCTGCCTCTCAGCAGTTCGGAGTTGAGGGTAGATTCGGTGGTGATTCTGGATTCGGTTTACCAGGTGGTGACTACCGCAAAAGCGATCAATTATAATTTTTCAGCGGGCATCGGCGTACACTGGGAACAGATTTACCTGGACCTGGCCTATACTTACAGCTCTAACGATATAGTGAATAAAATCTACGGTATTGACCAGAAACTGGAGAACCGGTATCATCACTTTAATCTGACGTTTACAGGGTATTTTTAATAAGTATAAGAATCAGGGCGGTGTTTCAGGATTTGTCAACGGAAATTCCGCCCTCATTTTTTCTAATCTGTTGGGTATTTTTTACCGACTATATTATTGAATCGGATGTTGGAGTTTTTAAATGCAAAACAAGGTCAAGCTCAGCAAAAGGCAAATTAAGGAAGACAAGTTCACCACCTTTATGCTGGAATCCAAACAGAAGTTCCAGGATAACTGGCAGTTCTACGTCATCGGCATCGTCGGTGTCATTCTGGTGATTGCCGCGGTCGCCTATTATATAAATTCACAGGCAACTAAAGAGGAAGAATCGGCTTACAAATTTGCCCGGGCCCTGTTGGATTATCGAAACGGTAACAACCAGATCGCCATTTTGAGCTTGAATCAGATTGTGGATGACTACGGTAGTTCGACCGTGGCCAGAGAGGCGACCTTTATGCTGGGTCAGGTCAATTACGAAAACAAGAATTACGCCGAAGCTATCCGTTTCTTCGAAAAATACTCCCGGGAATATCGCGACGACAAATATTATCTGGCTGCCGCTCTGGCGGGTATTGCCGCCAGTTATGAGAATCAGGGCAGCTATACCGAGGCCGGGCAGAAATTTGCCGACGCCTGCGAAGCTTTTCCGGACGGACCCCTCTACGGCGATTATCAACTCGGGGCGGTCAGGAATTTCGTTAAAGCCGATAATTTCGAAAATGCCCGGGCGCACCTGGATATAATCCTCGATAAATATAAAGGTACCGCCGTGGCTATCAAGGCGGAACGTATGTTCTATGAAAAAGGGCGGCCTCAACCACAAACGTAATTTTACTACGTGTCTCAGAAAACAGCTATAAAAGTTGCCATTTTATGGCACATGCACCAGCCTAATTATTGCGAACCCAACTCTGACCGGCTGGCGATGCCCTGGGTGCGCCTTCACGCCCTCAAAGATTATCTTGATATGCCCCTCAACGCGGCCGGGTATGAGAACGTCAAGGTTACTTTCAATCTGGTACCCGCGCTGCTCGACCAGATCGAACTTTATTTACGGGGCGGCACCGACCGGCATCTGGAGCTCTCCCGTATGAAAGCGGAAGATTTAAACAATGAGTTGAAACTGGAGATTCTGGACAGCTTTTTTTCGGCCAATCCGACCCACATGATAGAGCCCTACAATCGTTACCGGGAACTTTACGTAAAATACAGCCGGGATATCAATCACAAGAAAACCCTGCCCAGCTTGTTTTCCTCCAGTGAGATAAGAGATTTGCAGGTTTGGTCCAATTTAGTCTGGGTGGACCCGCTCTTCCGACAGGAAGAACCGGTCAGGTCTCTCCTGGCGCAAAAAAAAAATTATACCGAGCAGGACAAAAACAGTCTGCTGGACTGGCAGCTAAAATTTCTGGCGCGGATAATTCCGACTTACCGGGACCTTTATGAACAAGGTAGGATTGATATCTCTTTCACTCCCTATTATCATCCCATCCTGCCGCTTTTGTGTGATACCGACTGTGCCCGGGAAGCTCTGCCGAGTATCAAGTTGCCCCGGAAACGGTTTGTTCACCCTGAGGACGCCGAGCGGCAAATTATTATGTCGAAAGACAAATTCACCGAACTGTTCGGTCGACCCATGGCCGGTATGTGGCCTTCGGAGGGTTCGGTATCCCAAGAGGTCCTGGAAATGATGCTACGGCACGGTCTGACCTGGACGGCAACGGATGAGGAGATTCTGTATCATTCGCTGATGAAATCCAATCTCAAACGGGAAGAAAACCCCCTGCATACCGTCTATGAATACGGGCCGGGCTTGAAATTGTTTTTCCGTGACCATAACCTCTCCGACCGAATCGGTTTTGTTTATTCGGGCTGGACGCCGGTCAAGGCGGTCGAGGATTTTGTTGATTACCTGAAAGACCTGGGGAAAATATTCAAAGACCGTCTCGATAATGTGGTTGTGCCGGTCATCCTCGACGGTGAAAACGCCTGGGAATATTTTCTCAACGACGGCAGTGATTTTCTGCATCTTTTTTACCGGACGCTTAACGACGACCCCGAAATCGAGCTGGTTACCATGACCGAGGCCGCCCAACGAGTGAAATCCCGGCCGCTGACGTCGATTCTGGCCGGTTCCTGGATTAACCACAATTTCCGTATCTGGATCGGGCATCACGAAGATAATACCGCCTGGGACCTGCTCAGCAAAACCCGGGAAACCCTTGTGAAATTTCAGAATGAGCATCCTGATTTTGATGGCGGGAAAATTTCCGCCGCCTGGAAGCAGGTATATATCGCCGAGGGTTCCGATTGGTGTTGGTGGTACGGCGACGAACATCAGGGGATGCACAACGACCAGTTTGACAAAATCTTTCGGGGTCACCTTTCGGCGGTTTATGACCTGTTGGGAACGGATAAGCCGCCCGAGTTGAACGTACCTATTCACGGTGAGGCCTCGGCATCCTTTACTATCTTACCCTACGATATGATTACTGCCCAGATCGACGGCCGGGTGACCCATTTCTACGAATGGGCCGGGGCCGGTTATTTTGATTGTCTCAAAGCCGGTGGGGCCATGCACCGGGTGGAAAGGTATATCTCGGGCATACATTTCGCTTTCGACCATAATCGTTTTTATATTCGGCTTGACTTCTGTAATAAAAAGAATATAGAATTAATAAAAGATTTGAAATTCGTCCTGGCTTTTTTCACAGCCAATCCCCTGGTTCTGGAGTTGAAAGCCGGTGACGATTATTTCGCGGGCGAAATATCCGGGCAATATCAGTTCTTCCTGGATGACATCCTGGAGCTGGCTATCGAGCGTAATTATCTCTGGCTCAACGGATACGGTTTCCTGAGTTTTAACCTTACCCTGCTCGACGGTGATAAAAAGCTGGAAAGCTGGCCGGAAGACGAGCCGATACAGCTCGATGTCCCGGAGAAGAACAAGGAGATATTTTGGCCTTCGTGATGATAACCGAGACAGTCATGGAGGATAAATGAACAAATCCTTTTTCAATAACCAGTCCGACGAAGAGCCTTCGGGAGCCATCCCCGACCTCAACTCCGACAGCGAGTTCAAGACCGATAACGAGTTCAAGACCGATGACGGCCGCCTGGCGGCGATTATGGCCTATATCCCGTTTCTCTGTTTTATCCCGCTTTTAAACATGAAGGAAAACCGGGAAGCGCGGTTTCATGCCCGTCAGGGTGTAATGCTGTTTTTAATCGAAATAATAGCGGTCGTTTTCTTAATCGACAACATTTCCGATTTCGTGTTCAAGGCTGTTTTGATAGTCGCCGCCGCTTTTTCCGTGGCGGGGATATATTTCGGCCTGCAGGGGAAAAATTACCGGCTGCCGATTATCAGCGATCTGGCCGACAAGTCTAAACTATAGGCCTGAGGGAATATTCGTGAAAAGATTTCGGACGTTCATTGTAATAAGTGCGGCTTTGATTCTTGCCTGCGCCACCACCGGTCCCGGCGGTAAAAAATCGTTTATTGTCATCCCCACCAGCCAGGAAGTGAGTATCGGGCAGGGCATAGCCGACGAACTGGCTCAGACCGAAAAGGTCCTGGCCGATACCGTCTGGCAAAACTATCTGAACGAGGTGGGCCAGAATATCGCCAAAATAAGTGACCGTAAGGATATCGAATATCATTTTACGGTCATTGAATCGGACCAGGTCAACGCCTTTGCCCTTCCGGGGGGATTTATTTACTTCTATACCGGTCTTCTGAGGGAAATGGACAATGAGGCGGAAATGGCAATGGTGCTGGCTCATGAAATTTCTCACGTGGTTGCCCGGCACGGTGTCAAACGCCTCCAGGCGGCGCTCGGAGTGGCCACCGCTTACGACCTCGTTTTCGGCGGGGAAGGTGCCGGGGAAGCCTTAAATCTGGCTATCAATCTCGGGATGATGCTTATTTTCTCCGAATATTCCCGGGACAACGAACGCGAAGCCGACTATTTCGGTATGCATTACCTGGTCAAAGCCGGTTATGACCCGCACAGGGGTTTGGGTATGTTCGACAAGCTGTCAGCCCTGGGTGGAGGCGGGGAACCGAATATATTCGAAAAGCTCTCCAGTACCCACCCCGATACGCAGGAACGTATCCAGAACACTCAACGTCAGATTGCCGAGATGGGCGCTATTCCTGCGAACCTCAAGGTCGGCGAGAGTAAGTATCAGGCGATGTTGCAACGCCTGCCGTCCGGGTCGACGCCAAAAGGCAACTAGCGCTGTCCCCTTTTTCCGGAATAAAGATATATCAGGCTTTTATTCCATATTAAACGATAAAAGAACCATGGTCTCTGGACAATATTCTTCTTTTTTAAAATTGAAACACCGCAGACCTTGAAAGTGGAATTATAGATATAATTTAATGATTTTGCGTTGCGGTCATAAAAAAAAGTTTTTATTTGAAATAGGGTAATATCACTTTTTTGATAATGTAACCCATTGTCTTATAGTGACTTGAAGTAGGAAATATTTTCCTGTTTTTTGTTGACAACCGCCTTAAAAAGCTGTTTCTACCCCTTTAATGAAGTGTGGTGTACAGCCCATATCTTTAGTAAAATTTGTGTTCAATGTTCCGACAATTAAGATAAAGATGTGGGTTTTTTGGACACACCGGGTTAAACGGTTATTTGACCAATGATTGAGGAGGTTAATTATCGAGTATTAATGGGAGTTGCTCAATAAACTTCCATTTTATTTCAAGGATTGAAGTGACAACTGGAATATTATTTCCAGGGGTTGTGAGCGTAAACTTTTATTAGCAATGGAAATGGGTTGAATTACAACAGCTTACAAACCTCAAAAGACAATCCGAAAATATTAGCGACATATAAAATGAAGCGGTTCTACCGGCATCGACCTTGCCATAACAAATACGGAAATTGTTTGGAAAGGGTATTAAATGCATAAAAGAACCATAAATCGGATTGTTTTTTCCTGGATATTGCTGCTTATCATTGTAGCCTTATTCGGCAAAATCTCAGTAGCCGCCTCCGACGGCGGGCGAACTTCGGCCGACTTTTTACAAATCGGTCTGGGTGCCCGGGCTGCGGGCATGGGCGGCGCTTATACCGCCGTTTCTCACGGCGCGGTATCTACCTTCTGGAACCCTGCCGGTTTGGCCGGTTTGGATAACCATGAAATCATGCTGGGTCATTTTTCATGGTATCAGGATATCAATTTGGAACACGGCTCTTTTGCTTATTCCCTTGATAACGGAACCGTCCTGGCGGCTTCGATGACCTACCTCAGCTATGGGAAAATCGAAGGATATGACCAGGAGGGCTTTTATACCGGCGAATTGACCGCTTACGATTGGGCTGGAGCCCTTTCAGCCGGTTTTGAAATTACCGAAAATCTCGCAGTCGGCTTGACCGGCAAAATTATCAGCCAGAATCTGGATGAGGCCAGTGCCACCGCTTTCGCGGCCGATATCGGACTGCGTTGCGTCATGAACAAATTCACCTTTGCTCTGGTCGCCAGTAATTTCGGAACCAGGATGAAATTTGAGAATACCGAGGAAAAGCTTCCGGCCACCACCCGGATCGGTATTGCCGCCCAGCCGTTCAACGAGTCGTTTATCACTGCCCTGGAATTCGAGAAGAAGATCTATGGCCGGTCGATAATCCGTTACGGTGTTGAGCTCAATTTCGAACAGCATTATTTTCTGAGAACCGGTTACAAATATTACTTTGACCAGACCGATGATTCCGGGACCGGGTTATCTATGGGTGCCGGTGTCAGGTTCAACAAAGTACAATTCGATTACGCTTATACGCTAAAAGATAATTATACTTCCGAGGATATTCATCGTTTCTCGCTTGTATTTTTTATGAACAATTAATATAGTTATGTAACTCCTTGAAAAGCCGGTGAATACCGGCTTTTTTTGTGAGGATTGCACTTGTTTACCAACTTGTTGCGCAATGAAATGCACCTATTATGACTTTTTTTTATAAATTCTGAGTCTCATAATTATATTTAACAAAATATTAAAAAATATTGATTCCGGACAGATCTTGTGTCATTTATTGTCTGTTGCCGGACAAGGCGTTACGAACCCCTCAAAAAAAATATTAAATCTCTATAAGTTTTATCTTCAATGAAAAATTCTGGCAGTCTATTTGCTCAGAACTTGATTGATACTGATTACTAAATTAGAAGATTCAATGAAAAATAATATCAATAAAATAAACACAAATACTGAAAACACCACGGTAGTCCTGAACCAGAGGAATATTAACTACGGTATAGCCTCCGGTTTGGATTTAACCCGCCCGTACCTCTACACCCCCGAACTGGCTTATGACCTGATTTTCAAGCTGAAATTTTTTATGGCAGAAATGTTCGGATTATTGTTTGTTCTTTTTTCAACATTTTATATATTTGCCGTACCTGAAGCGTTAACCAGGCCGGAGCATTTAAAAGTGATGTTTAATAATGCGGTGAAAAGGTCAATCGATATTCTGGGAGCGGTGGTTGGACTGATTCTGGCTTTACCGTTCATGATTATTCTACCGATTTTGATAAAACTGGATTCGCCCGGCCCGATCTTCTATACCCAGCTGCGGGTAGGTGTCAATCGTCGCAAAAATGACCGTCGCTATCACCAGAAAGTCGGCATCGCTTCCGAGCAGCGCGACCGCGACCGCCGCCGCGAAAACTATCACGGCAAGCCTTTCGATGTAATAAAATTCCGGACGATGGTATCCGACGCCGAGAAAAAGAGCGGTCCGGTCTGGGCTACCAAGAACGACCCCAGAATCACCCGCCTGGGCTCTTTCATGCGGAAAACCCGCCTTGATGAAATCCCCCAGTTTATTAATATTCTTAAAGGGGATATGTCGCTGGTCGGCCCCCGACCGGAACGGCCGAATTTTGTCAAGGACCTCTCCACCAAGGTGGATGATTACACCAGCCGGCTCGATGTCAAGCCCGGTTTGACAGGCCTGGCTCAGATTGAAAACGGTTATGATTCCTCGATTGCCAGCGTCGCCCGAAAAGTCAAGTATGACCTCCAGTACATTAAAAACTGGACGATCTTTTACGATATCAAAATTATTCTGAAAACCTTCGTGGTCGTCTTTACCGGTAAGGGCGCCTGTTAGGAGTTTTCAGTCGAAATTGCAGATTCAAGACCGTTTCAGGACGGTCTTTTTTTTAACTTGTTTATAATGGATAATTCTTGTATTATTCCGATATTAAGGAAAGTTGACTTATAACATAAACCATGGAAAGGGGTTATGTTGTTAAAAAGGATTTTGACAGCCTGCCTGTTATTCGTTCTTTTACCCGTCATATTGAACGCTCAGGGAACGGCCCTGGGAAATTTCACGGTGAAATCATCCCCGGCCGGGGCGGAGGTTACACTTAAAGGGGAAGCGGTGGTGGTTGGTATCACGCCGACTGTTTTCCAGCAGCCCCTGTTCGGTGAGTACCGGGTCGATGTCAAAAGATTCGGCTTTGAGAAATATTCAACCCGGGTGATGCTGGACCCTTCCAAACCCCAGGAACTCACGGTTACGCTCACACCGAAAACGAGAATCAAAGCGGCGGTTCGGTCGCTGGTAGTGCCCGGCTGGGGTCAGCTTTACGCTGAACAGAGAACCAAGAGTTTCTTTTTTAATCTGCTGGCGGTGGGTTCCGTGGCGGCCTATCTGATCGCCGATAATGATTACAACGATAAATATGATGATTTAACAGCCAGTGAACGGGCATATGATTCAACCATTATTCACGGCGGCAGTTACGCCGATATCCGGACCAGTTACCTGAATCTAAGGGACAACCGGGAGGAAGCCTATGACGCGGAAACTATCCGCCGAATCACCATCGGGGCGGTTATCGGCGCCTGGAGCCTGAGCGTCCTTGACGCTCTCTTTTTCTTTCCTCAGGAAAGCGGCACCTTTTCCGTCAAGGGCCTGGCGCTGAAACCTGAAACCGGTAGCGGGACTATCGGTCTAACCCTGACCAAGAGCTTTTAGGGGGAGGGGCTGATGATGAAAAAAATATTATTCACGGTTTGTAGTCTGGTGCTTCTGGCGGCCGGATGCAGTCGTCAGATTGATTCCAAAACGCCGTTGCAGTCGCTGCCCGACCCGTTACGGGCGCCTATAAATGTGACGATTTTATTGAACGACCGGGAGGTCACGCTGACCTGGGAAATGTCCGACAGCGACAGGGTAGCACGGTTTCGGGTTTACGCGGCCGAGGCCGGGGCGACCGATTACATTTTGCGCGACAGCACCGTCACCTACTCGACTACCATCACCGGTCTGGCCGTCAACCGGACCTACTTTTTCCGGGTAGCGGCGGTTGACCCCAGCGGCATCGAGGGGGAGCGGTCTTCGCCGGTCTCGTCTGAAATAGGTTTGTTTTCCATCAGAATCGAAGGTGACGATGAATATATCAATCATCGCGAGGTGACGGTACAGGTGAACACTTCCATCAGCGCCTCCCATGTCATTCTCTCGGAAGATTCCCTTTTTATCGATGCTGATTACCGGCCTTTCTCGTCCAATATAAGCTTTAACCTGTCCGGGGGCGATGGATTGAAAACCGTTTATGCCGGGTTTATTTTCACCGACGGTACCCGGTCCAACCGGCCGGTCTCCGACGATATCGTCCTCGATACCCGTTCGGAAATCGATTCGGTGTTCTTCACCCCTTACGGTCAGACGTTCGCGGTCGGCGATATGGTTACGCTGGGTCTTGACGGCGGCGACTTCGGTCCCGATTCGAGAGAGCTCGACGGGAAGGCTTATGTTTTGTTCGGCCCGGCTGATTCTGTCAAGTTGTACGATGACGGCACCAGCGGCGATATGACCGCCGATGACGGCATCTATACGGTCGATTATTACCTGCCCGAGGGATTGAATCTGATAGATACCCAGCTGACGGGACATTTTATCGACGCCGCCGGGAATTTCGCCTCGAAAATATCCGACAGCGTCATAGCGTTTGTAAACGTTCCTCCCGTCGCGGTGGTGCTGGCCGGCAACACCAGCGGTTCCGAAACCATCCACCTGAGCTGGTCGCGTAACAATGATGTCGATTTCGAATCCTATCGCCTATTCCGGGATAACAGCGCCCTGGCGGACCCGCCGTCGGCATCGCTGATGATTACCTATATCAACGACCGGAATATCACTTCCTTCGACGACTACGCTGCCGCTTCGGGTACCTATCATTACAAGGTTTATGTCTATGACCGCAGCGGGGCCGCCACCGGCTCCAACGAAGTCGTCATCACCAGGTAGGCGGGATTAAAAGGATAGCAGCTTATGGGTCTGATTAAAAGTATAAACCAGATTATTGTTCTTTTTCTCGATACTCTTAAACATGTCGGACGGTTGCGAATCTGGCTTTTACTCCTTGGTTATTTTTTATTAATCTGGCTGCTTTTATACGCTCATTATAATTTTCTTTCCCCGTTGTTTTATCCCCTTGTCAGTACCTGGGTATCCCTGTTTGGAGAAGACAGTTTTAAGGCGTTCAGCCATTATCCCGGACAATTTCTGTATCTGCCTTATTTTTTCGGCTGGGGGAAACTTCTTCTGGGCCTGTTACTGGAAGGCCTGGTGCTGGGCGGAGTGGCGGCATTGTTCACGGATGGTTTCGGGAAAATCACCGGACCCGCCCGAACCTCCTTTAAATCCCTTCTGTCGCTGTGGCTGCCCCTGGTACTGGTCTGGGTGGTTATCAACGGTTTGACGGTGGCGGTTAATTTCTATTTGCCGGACCTGCTGCAGGCCTTTCACCAGGATTCCCCCCGGCGGCTGATGGCGGTCCGGTTCGTTATCCTGCCTTTTATCCTGGCCGTTATCCTGGCTCTCTTCTTCTTTGCCCTTCCCGCGGTTGTCGTCTTCCGGGACAATTTTCTCAAGGCTCTGGGGCGGTCAGTGAGACTGTTTCTCCGCCGGCCGATAACCTGCTTCGTCCTGGCGGCGATCATTATGTTTGTTCCTTATTATATCTCCGCTGTTCCCACCGATGTCCTGATCGTCAAGTTCAAACCGGAACTGGTATACTGGATTATTCTCGCCGGTTTGGGGGCCGAACTGCTGGCCGATTATTTCTGGATGGGTACAGCTGTACGGTTTTTAATCGAGGAAGAAAGGGAATAGGCCTCCTTATATATGTAAAAAATATCTGACCGGCGGAATCTCTTTTTCGCCGGTTTCTTTTTATCCCCCTATAATAGATTGTTAATTCCATTATCGGCAGTCGGTCGAATGGTTCATTTAGAAACAGTTAAGTTTAAAAAAACAAATGCTTTTCACCGGCGACGAAAACTGGCTATAAAACTGCAATTTTCAAGGGTACCTTTACATTTTTTCGCTATATAAAAACAAATTTCCGTCGATATTATTTATATATATCTGAATTAAAAAGAGAGACTATGAAAAAGATACTTCTTGTTGACGACGATAAAGAAATTTCGCAATCACTGGCGAATCTTTTTGATTCGGACAAGTACAAATTCAATTTTCTGGAAGACGGAAACCGGGTCACCGAATTTCTCGAAGAGAATAACGATGTCGACCTGGTTATGCTCGACGTTAACCTGCCTACTTTGTCCGGTCTTGATGTGCTTAAGCAAATCAAGCAACTCAAGACGGAAATGCCGGTGATTATGATATCGGGTTTTGTCTCGACGGAGAACGCCATCGAGGCGATGCGCGAAGGGGCGTACGAGTATCTGACCAAACCGTTCGAAATCGAAAAATTGATTGACACCGTCAACAAGGCCTGCGGTTATCATCCCACCATCAGGAGACCGCTCCGGTCGGATGTCGATGAACCTCGAATAGAAAAAATCAACGAAATCGTCGGCCAGTCGCCGGAGATTGTCGAAATAGCCAAATTGATCGGCCAGGTTTCCAAGACCGAGGCGGCGGTGCTTATTTTCGGCGAGTCCGGTACCGGCAAGGAACTGGTCGCCCGGGCTATTCACCGCAACTCTCCCCGTAAAAACAACGCATTCCTGTCCGTCAATTGCGCGGCTCTTCCCGAGACCCTGCTGGAATCGGAATTGTTCGGGCACGAGAAGGGCGCTTTCACCGGGGCTTATTATAAACGAATCGGCAAGTTCGAACAGGCCAACAACGGCACCCTGTTCCTTGATGAAATCGGCGATATGTCGATGTTGACGCAGTCGAAACTTCTCCGCGTTCTTCAGGAGAAATGTTTCGAACGGGTCGGCGGTAACGAAACCGTTAACGTCAACGTCCGGATAATCGCCGCCACCAACAAATCCCTGGTCAACTGTATGAAGGAAGGCTCCTTCCGCGTCGACCTCTTTTACCGTCTTAAAGTAGTCTCTATTTATATGCCGCCTCTCAGGGAACGCCGGTCGGATATTCCGCTTCTTATCGATTACTTCGTTAAGAAATTCTCCGAGCAGCAGAACGTTACCGATAAAAAAATCTCCAAGAAAGCCGTCCAGCAGTTAAGCCGGTTTCACTGGCCGGGCAATGTCCGGGAACTGGAAAACAATATCCATACGGCTATGGTCATGTCCAAAAACGAGATGTTGCAGATAGAGGATTTCCCCAGCCTGACCGAGAGCAATCCCAAGGTTGAAATCGATCTCAACACCCTTCAGGACGACTATGCCGAGACTTTCAAGAAAATCGTCGACCCCATCATGCCCAGGCTCATCAACAATTCCCAGGGGCAGATTTATCACCTGCTGGAATCAGCCCTTGAGCGGGCGGTTATAGCTTCCTGCCTGAAGCATTTCGACGGCAACCAGGTAAAAACCTCGGAAACGCTGGGCATTTCAAGAAACACGCTCCGCGACCGAATCGCCAAATACGGCATCTATTAATAGCCGGCCTTCCCGAAAATTTATTTCTTTCTTTTCGCGACATTCATTTTGTCTGCCCTGTTTCTTTTTGTTATATTGAAACGGTATTACCTTAACGTCTGGTTTATCGCTGAAAGATGAAAGGATGCTCGTGGCCGGTAAAGGGAATATTTTCACCCGGGAATTGAAGTTTTTCGGTTTTGTTTTTGTGTTTTCGATGGCGATGTTTTCGTTCTTTCGGTTTCTGTTTTTTATCGTTTACAACGCCGATTTCGACAGCGTCCCCGTCGTTGAGATTTTATCGGGTTTTATTCACGGGATGCGTTTCGACGCCGCCATCAGTGCCATGGGACTGACCGCAATTCTGGTTTTATCCTGCCTGCCCTTTATTAACCGCTTCAGGCTGTTTCGCTGGCTCTGGATAATTGCCGCCCATGTCGTCATTATAGTTTTCTTTTTATTGCTGACGGCTGACCTGCAGTATTTTCAGCACGCCCGTAAACGGCTGGGTTATGAAGCGTTCGCTTATCTCGACAGTGCTTTTCTGCCGATTTTAAAAACCGCCGTTATCGAGAAACCTCATTACTTGATTCTAACTTTGTTGTTTCTGGCGGTTTTCATTGGCCTTGCCCGGCTGGTTGTAAAAAAACTGAAACTGACCCGTTTTGAACCGCTTCCGTTGAAAACGTATCTTCTCGTTTATCTCGTCCTGGTACCGTTGTTGGCGATACTCGGGCGGGGCGGGTTGCAGCGGGTGCCTCTGCGAACGGCGGATTCCTTCATCAGTACTTACAACGCCGTCAATATCCTGACTGTCAACAGCCCCCACCTGGCTTTTCGTTCATTGGGCAAGACCCGCCGGGTGGACCTGATGGATTCCGAAAGAGCCCGTCAGGTAAGCCTTGGGTTGCTGGGCATTGAGGACAATAACATCATCGATCCGGCCTATCCTATCTTTATAAAAAAAACCCGGGAGACCGACACCATCGTCCCTTATAACGTGGTGATAATTCTGATGGAGAGCTGGACGGGGAAATTTGTTGGTCCCGACGGCGACCGCCTGGGCGTAACGCCGATATTCAACCGGCTGGCCGATTCGGGTCTTTTTTTCAATCGCTTTTTCGCCACCGGGTTTCGCTCCACCTCGGGTCTGTTTTCCACTCTTACCGGCATTCCCGACCAGGTGGGGGTACCGGTCATGCGCCGGGCGGAATTGATGGACAATTTCGGTTCTTTGAGTAATCTCTTAAAAAAACAAAATTACCGGAATATTTTCGTCCACGGTGGGCTGCTGGATTTCGACAACCTGGAAAATATGCTGGTGCACGAGAAGTTCGACCTCATTATCGGTAAAAACGAATTGAAAGACTGCGGCGGGCCGGAACGGACCTGGGGATACGACGATGAGTATGCTTTTATGCGCGCCCATGAGGAGTTCAACCGTCTCGACGGGCAGCCCTTTTTCGGGATGATTTTTTCCGTCACCAACCACGCCCCGTACAAGCTGCCCGATGAGAGCTTCGCCATTTTCGACGAACAGGACCATCCCGAATATGCTTTTCTTAACGCTTACCGTTATTCCGACTGGGCACTGGGGGAGTTTTTCAAAATGGCCGAGAAGGCTGACTATTTCAAAAACACGATTTTTATCATAACCGGTGACCATACCCACCACGGCGGCCAGCTCGATATCTTCGAGAATCAGCACATTCCGTTTTTACTTTACGCTCCGGGGATTATCGAGCCGGGGATAAAAGCGACCATCAGCTCCCAGGTGGATATCCTGCCAACGGTCGCCGGACTGCTGAACCTGCCGTACCGGGCCGCGCTGGGACGGGATTTGCTGAGTCTCGGGGAAAACGACGGTTTCGCGCTGTGGATTTCCGGGCAGGGAATAGGCTGGGCAGAAAACGACTATATCGCCTTCATGGGGCTGGACAACAAGCGGCCTTTGGTTTATGACTTCATCAATCGTGATTATTCAGATAACCTGGCCCTGCGCGATACTGTCCTAGCGGACAGTATTCGTATGAAAGCTGACGCCCTGTATCAGTTGAGCGCCGATTTACTGCGTTATAACAAAATTATTCCCGCGGAATATATTTCTTTTTAGAATATCTTTGTGATTTGAACCGCGAGCTTTTGTTTTTATATTCGAGCTTATGAGGATTTGTCATTTCGCCGACAGTCACCTGGGCGCCGGAGAGAACCATTACCGGCGGGGTCAGAGCGGTCTGACGCTGCGCCAGGAGGATATAATCAACGGTTTTATCGAGGCGGTGGACCGGATAATAGCCCTGAAACCCGATGTCTGCATTCACGCCGGTGATGTTTTTCATACTGTCCGGCCCCTCAACCGAATCATGGCTCTCGCGGGGGCACAGTTCTACCGGCTGGCCGAACAAAACGGTATCCCGACCATAATTATCACCGGCAATCACGATGCCCCCAAACAGCCCCATATCGGAGCGGCGCTGGACGTTTACCGGCAAATCGACAACTTGTACATCGCCGCCGAATCGAAACTCGATATTTTTGAAATCAACGGTGTCAAATTTTTCACCCTGCCGCACTGTCTGACGACGGATATCCAGAAAGCTGAACTGGCTAAATGTATTCCGGATAAAAACGCCCGGTATAATGTATTGATTCTGCACGGGGTGGCTTCGGGCATGCCCGAGTTTTCCATGGCCGACCTGGGCGAGCAGGAACTGCCTCTCGAAATCATGAACCGGTTCGACTATACCGCTCTCGGGCATTTTCACAATTATTGCCGGGTAGCCGACCGGGCCTTTTACGCCGGTTCCACCGAGCGGCTCTCGCAGTCCGAGCGGGAAGCCGCCAAGGGACTTATTGAGGTCGAGCTGGAGCCGTTCAAAATCGTCTTTCACGAAATCAGGAGCCGGCCGATGGTGGACCTTCAGCCTATCGACGCCCGAGGCAAGCGCGGCGACCAACTGGCTGAACTTATCCGGCAGGAGCTGGAAAAAGTTGACAGTTCGGATAAAATTGTCCGGGTCAAGGTCGAGGGAGTGACCGAGGAAATCATGAGAACCATCCCGCCCGACGCTATGGCGGAACTGAAGCAGAAAAGTTTTTCACTGGACGTTCGTTTCGAGAAGGAAAAGACCGAGGAGAGCGCATCACAATTCGGCCGCTCGGCGATAGGGAGGCTGGACGAGAGTTTCATAGCTTATCTCGATACAGTCGATTTACAGGGATTCGACAAAGACCGCCTGACCAAAGAGGCGCTGAAATATCTGAACCTGTCAGAAGAATAATCCGGATTAAATTTTTACCTGAGTCAAAAACTCCGCGGCTTCTTCCGGCGAGGCGGTGTTGATGTATATCCCCGAACCGATTTCAAATCCCGCCGGGGTGGATATTTTGGGGATTATGACCATGTACCAGTGCAAGTGCCGGGTGTCATGGTCGCCTATCGGCGCCGAACGGATTATATAATTGTGGTCGGGATTGTTCAAACCTATATATAACCGCGCCAGGGTTTCGCGAAGAACCGAAGCCAACTCCAGGATCTCGTCATCCTCGATAAGGATATAAGTGGCTTTGTGTTTTTTAGGGTATATCCGGCATTCGAAAGGTGAACGGGCCGCGAATGGGCAGAAGGCGACAAAATTCCGTGATTCGACGATAATCCTGTCTCCCTGCCGAATTTCTTCGGCAACCATCTCACAATAGACACAACGACCAAATTCGTCATAGTGCAAAACAGCCTGTTCCATAGGATAGCGAACATGGGGCGGGACAATCGGGGTGGCGATTATCTGCGAATGGGGATGCTCCAGCGAGGTACCCGCCCGGGCGCCGTGATTGCGGAAAATCGTGACGAGATTTATTTTGTCGTTCTTGCTGATTTCTATCTGGCGCTCGCGGTAGGCCCGCAATACCTCGGCTACCTCGGTAATCTCCATCGTTGCCAGAGTTTGGTTGTGTCGGGGATGCTCGATAACGACCTCGGCGATACCGAAACCGTCGGCGGTTAAAAATGAACCGACCCGGTGGCGGGTAACGGTCAGGTCGGCTTGCAGGGCGGCAAATTTGTTGGGAACCACCCGCACCTGCCAGTCCTTACCGGCAGGATGGGCATAAATCGGTTCGTAGGTAAGATGTTCGTTGCCGGGACAAAAGGGACAGTCATCTTTATAGGGCGGAACCGTAGCGCGGGGCGTTAGTCCCTTTATAAAATCCGAAGGTCGTTTACCCCGTTCGGGAGCCAGGATAACCCATTCTTTGGTGGCTTTATTCTGGCGGAATTCAGGCATTTTTTCTCACTTCCCGTAATCCATAAAAGGCAACAGCTCCAATCCATGCAGTAAAACGATAATAACCGCTATCGGCGTTACGACTTTTATGATTATATCGAAAACTCGATATAAGGTATCACCGGAACCGAACTCGTCGATTTTGGCTTTCCTTTTAAACACCCAGGCGGTGAACAAACAGGTCAAAAGCCCCCCGACCGGCAACATATAGTTGGTAGTTACGAAATCGAGAATATCGAAAATTCCCTGGTCCTTTCCCCGGAAGGGGAGGGTTATCGACGAAATAGCCGAGAGCAGGCCGAACAGGTAAATAGCGCCACCGAGAAGGAAAGTGGCTTTGGCCCGGCTCCAGCCGCGTATGTCGATAAAATATGAAACTACTACCTCGAGCAAGCTTATCCCCGACGTCAGCGCGGCAAAAGATAGCAGGATAAAAAACGGTACCGATATGCCGGGCCCGGTTTCTTTGAAGAGTACCGGCAGAGTTTTGAAAATAAGTCCCACCGACTGCCCCGGCTCCATCCCGTAATGAAACACCAGGGAGAAAATAGCCGTCCCGGCCATAAGGGCGATCAGGGTGTCGAGGAAGGATACCATCACGGCGTTTTTAAAGATATTGTCAGATTTTTTCATATAGCTGCCGTAGGTTATCATCGCCCCCATGCCCAGCGACAGGGTGAAGAAGGCGTGCCCCAGGGCGGAGAGGGCGGCCTCGGCGGAGAGTTTCGAAAAATCGGGTTTGAAGAGAAACTCCAGAGCCTGCGAGCCGCCGTGAGTGAAGAACAGGCCGTAGAACATCAGCCCGATCAGTATAACGAACAACGCCGGCATGAGAATTTTCGACCAGCGTTCAATCCCGCGCTGAACGCCGCCGATGACGATGGCGATACACAGCATCATGAAGACGCTGTGCCAGAGGACGGAATCGAAGGGACTGACCACCAGTTCGGTAAATTGATTCTGAATCTGTTCCGGGCTGCCGGAGAAACCGACGATTGATTTAAAAATATAGGCGATGGCCCAGCCGGCCACGACGCTGTAGAACGAGAGAATCAGGAAACCCGAGGCTACGCCCAGCCAGCCGGTCAGTTGCCAGGGGCTGTTTTTATGGTGCAATTCCTGAAAAGCTCCGACAGGATTCTGTTGCGCCCGGCGACCGATCATGATTTCGGCAATCATCAGCGGCAGGCCGACGATTACGACACAAATTAAATAAACCAGGACAAAGGCGCCCCCGCCGTACTCGCCGGTGATATAGGGGAATTTCCAGATATTTCCCAGACCGATAGCCGAACCGGCTGCGGCCAGGATAAAACCGAGGTGACTGGCCCATTGCCCGCGACTGGGAACAGTTTCAGAGTTGGAGCTGATCTCATTCGCCATTTATTATTCTCCTGTCAGGTTGTTTTTTTCAGAAGATAGTTATAGGTAAAGGTACTAAGTATCAACATGTTGTTTGAAGAAATATTTATTGACGACGGTTGTCAACAAAATAAAGATTTTATTAAAGCTTTTTAGTTGACACGGTTTTACGAGGAGAATAAGTTCTTAACTTAAAATGAAAAGGAATATTTAGAAGGGAAAAGATATGAGAAAAGTAATCATCATCGTATTTGCAACAGCAATTTTTTTGACCGGGAATGTCCTGGCTATCGACGCCGCTGGTTCCGCTTTCGGATGTCTGACGACAGCGAAAGCGCTGGGGCAGGGCAAGGGATACCTGGGCGGCGGCATCGGCCTGGGGGATAATGCCACCAGCTTTTTCGGAAGTTTCGATTACGGTTTGTCTGCCTATACCAACGGCCGCCTTAGACTCGGCATTTATGACCCCGACGCCGGAGATGCCGGATTGGTTCTCGGCGGCGATTTCAGATACCAGATGCTCAGTATCGCGGAAGATCCCGATAATCCGTTCGACCTGGCGCCCGGCGGTTTTCTGGAATATATCGATTTCGAAGGCGGCTCGGTTTTTGAAATTGGGGCGATGGTTATCGGTTCCTATCCGTTTGAAACCTCCAGCGGCAAAATCCTGGCGCCTTATGCCCGGTTCAATCTGCGCATGGAGCATTACAGCCCCGATGGCGGCGGTTCCGAGTCGGAATTGAAATTCGGTTTTAACGGTGGGGTCTGTTTCGAAGTTTCGGACCTGATAAAATTGTACGGTGAGTTTCAGCTCGACGGTAACGATGGTCTCTTTTTCGGAATCGATTATAACGTTCTGTAAACAATATAAAAGGATTATAAAAGCCCCGCCCGGCGGGGCTTTTCATTTATGTCTTATCTCGACGCTGTCATACTGGGGATTTTACAGGGCCTGACCGAGTTTCTGCCGGTTTCGTCCTCAGGGCATCTGGTCCTTGCCCAGGAAATACTGGGCGTTACCGACCCGGGCGTATCGTTCGAGGTAGTCGTGCATCTGGGAACGCTGCTGTCGGTGCTGGTTTATTTCCGGGGGAGAATTTACCGTCTGGTGCAATCGCTGTTTGTCGCTGAAATGAAAGAGGAACGAAAAATAATCGGATTCCTGATTCTCGGGACTATCCCGGCCGGCCTGGTCGGTTTCCTGCTCGAGGATTTTTTTGAAAGAGCCTTCTCCAACCCGGCCTTGACCTCGGTTATGCTCCTGGTCACCGGTGTTATTTTACTCCTGACCCGCTTTATCAAACAGGATGAAAAACCGCTAAAGCTGTCATCGGCACTGTTTATGGGTATAGGTCAGGCTCTGGCTATTTTTCCGGGTATTTCCCGCTCGGGGACGACCATCGCTTTCGGTCTGTACTCAGGAGTGAAACCCTCGACCGCGGCGGAGTTTTCCTTCCTGCTGGCCGTACCGGCTATCGGCGGCGCAGCCGTTTTGAAATTCAAGGACCTGCTGGCCCTTGACGGTGCCCTCTACGGTCAGTATTTCGTCGGCGCTATTATGGCCTTTATTATGGGGTTGTTGGCCGTTTACGGCGTTCTGACGACCATCAAAAAGGGAAAATTTGAGTATTTCAGCTATTATTGTTTTGCCATCGGGCTGGTAGGACTGTATCTTTTTCTCTGATGAAGAGGAAATTTTTAATTGTCCGGTTCAGCTCTCTAGGGGATATCATCCTGGCCTCGGCCTGTATTCTGAATCTGAAAATAAATTTTCCCGAAAGTCACATTGTATTCCTCACCAAAGAGCGGTTTAAAAACCTGGTGGCGATGTTCGACGGGATTGATGAAATTGTCAGCCTGACGGATAACGCCGGAACTCTCGAATATTACCGCCTGCTCAACCGGCTGGATAATTATAATTTTGACACTATAGTCGATTTACACGGTAATTTCCGTTCCTGGCTGGCCGGGAAAATGGTTACCTCAAATCACTGCGTGGTATATCCCAAACGGCGCCTGGAACGGGTTAATATCGTTCGCAAGAAACAAATTCCTCTGTCCTGGCCGCATACGATTGACCTGTACAACGATGTTGTCAGGCAGCTGGGAGGAAAGGTCTTTGCCCGCCGTCCGGTTATCAGAACCAGCCGGAAGAAGGTAATCAACTCGATATCGTTTGTTTCTGGAAATAAATATGTCTTTTTTGCGCCCGGTGCGGCGCATGCCAACAAACAGTGGGGGCTTGACAATTTCGCCGAGGTGGCTTACAAGCTGCACGAGGAATTCGGTTATAAAATTATCTGGTCGGTATTGAACCCTGATATGGGTAAAACCAGTCTCGAAGAGCGGCTGCCCGCAGAAGACTTTTTTGAGTTGGTTGATTACCCGGTCGAGGAATTGAAAGAGATTATTGCACAATCGGAACTGACCATAGCCAACGATTCCGGTCTGGCCCACCTTTCATCGGCCGTGGGCACACCCACCCTGGCCGTTTTCGGGCCGACCCATCCCGTGCTGGGTTTTGCCCCCCGGGGGCTGTTTGACCGGGTGGTCGAAGTTGACGAACCCTGCCGCCCCTGCTCGTTGCACGGGAAAAAACCCTGTTACCGGGAGAAACGATTCTGTTTCACCCGTATCGAACCGGAAACGGTCTTCGAGCAGGCCGCCGAGATACTGCAATCGGGCATAAATAAATATCCGGCCCTGTTTATCGACCGCGACGGCACCGTCATTGTCGATAAGGATTACCTGTCCGACCCAGCTAAAATCGAGTTTGAAACGCGGGCCATGGAAGCGTTGAGATTAGCCCGTGAAAACGGTTTTAAAATTATCATCGTGTCCAATCAATCGGGAGTGGCGCGGGGCTTTTTCAGCCTTGAAAGTGTCGAAAAAATGAACGCCCGCCTGCTGGAGATGCTCAGCGCTGAGGGGATTGAAATCGACGGTCTCTATTATTGTCCGCATCATCCCGAAGGTACGGTCAGTGAGTTTGCTTATGAATGTCGTTGCCGCAAACCCTCTGCCGGCCTGCCGGAAGAAGCCGCCAGGGCGCTGGGAGTCGATTTAAGGCGCTCCGCGGTTATCGGGGATACCTTCAAGGATATTAACCTGGGGCGAGTTTTGGGAGTTGACTCCTTTCTGGTAAGAACGGGCTACGGCTGCCAGACCGAGCGGAAAATAAAAATTTCCCTTATAAATGATAAAAATATCGCTTTTGATAATCTCCTCGAGGCCGTAAAATATATAGTAAAAGAGAGATGACATGATAAAAGAGGCGGCACATTACGAAAAACGACCGGATAACCGGGTTATCTGTCACCTGTGTCCTTTCAACTGCCGCTTGCGGGACGAACAAAAGGGTATTTGCAAAAGCCGATTCAATCGCGGCGGTGAACTGGTGACAGACAACTATGGTGAACTGGTTACCCTGGCGGTTGACCCGATTGAGAAAAAACCTCTCTACCATTTTTACCCGGGCGCGGATATTCTTTCCACCGGGCCGAACAGCTGTAATTTTCAATGCCTGCACTGCCAGAACTGGACTATCTCTCAGAGAAAAACCTCTACTTTTTATGTGTCGCCGGAGAAACTAGTCGAAACCGCCTTAGGTCACAATTCCATCGGGGTCGCTTATACCTATACCGAACCGTTGATGTGGTACGAATATATCCTGGATACCGCCCCGCTTTTGCGACGGGAAGGTCTTAAGACGGTGCTGGTTTCCAACGGTTATATAAGCCCGGAGCCGCTGGAGGAACTCCTGCCGTTGCTTGACGCCGCCAATATCGATTTGAAATCGATGCGTCCGGAGTTTTATCGGAAAATCTGCAAAGGTAAATTGCGGCCGGTGCTCGACAATATCAAACGCATGGCCGAAAGCGATATGCACCTTGAGATTACCAACCTGGTAATCCCCGGTAAAAATGATTCCGAGGAAGAATTGAGCGAACTGGTCAATTTCATCGCCTCGCTGTCGGATAGAATACCGCTGCATTTTTCGGCTTATTTTCCCAATTACCGGATGAATACCGGCGCCACACCATCGGATACCCTGCTTAAAGCACAGGATATCGCCCGGAAGAAACTAAAATATGTTTTTCTCGGCAATGTCGCACTGCCGGACGGTTCCAATTCTTACTGTCCCGAATGCGGGTATTTGCTGGTGCGGAGAAGCGGTTATCACACTGTAACGGAAGGAGTGCGGGGAGGGAAGTGCCGGAATTGCGGCCTTGAAACCGGCATTGTCCAGTGACTTAACTTTATGCGAAAATGACCGAATTATAAGATATTGTTTTTTATATTAATTTTATGGATATGCCCCGTCGAAAATCGTTTATATTAAATAGAGGTATATGTTACCTGGTTTTGAAGATGAAGTGCTTTCGTATAAAATATTTATCAGCTCGCCCGCTCGGGTTTTTGGTCGGCTTTCTTTTGCTCCTGGTGAGTTTTGAAACGGCTTCCGGGCAGTATTATTTCGGCCGCAACAAGGTCCAGTACACCGATTTCGAATGGCAGGTGATGGAGAGCGAGCATTTCAAGATATATTTTTACGAGGAAGAAGCCGAAGTTGCCCGCATCGCTGCCCGTATTGCCGAGAATATGTACGACTCACTATCGGTGAAATTCAACCATGAAGTCAACAAGAGCATACCTCTTATTATTTATTCCGCTTCGAGTTATTTTTCCCAGACCAATATCCTGCCCAGCCTGATTCCCGAATCGGTGGGCGGTTTTACCGAATTCATGAAGGGTCGGGTAGCAGTGCCGTTTCATGGCTCCTATTTCGAGTTTTACCATGTCATCAAGCACGAACTGGTGCACGTCTTTACTTTTTCCAAGCTCGAAGATACCTTCAGCCGCCAGGCGCGCCTTCGTTTTCCCTACCCGCCGCTGTGGTTTATCGAAGGTATAGCCGAGTTCTGGTCGGAAGGCTGGGATACCGACGCCGACATGTTTATCAAAGATATGGTCCTCAACGACCGCCTGGTGCCCGTATCCCACCTGTATATCTATAACGGTTCTTATTTCTTGTACAAGCTGGGGCAGTCGGTTTGCGCCTTCATCGATGATTATTACGGTCCCGATAAACTGACACTGTTGTTCGAAAATTGGCACAAAGGGAAAAACTTTGATGATATAATAGAAATCACTCTCGGGGATAATATCATCGAACTGTCCCGCAAATGGCAGTATTACCTGAAGAAGAAATATTTTCCCGAACTGGGGGAACTGGACCTGCCCAAAATGGAATCGGAGCAATTGACCCGGGGCGGTTTTGCCCTCAAGGGAGTGCCCGTGCAATGGGACGACGGACACGGTACGGCTGACTGGCTGGTTTACAAGGCCAACCGTCGGGGTTATTCCGGAATCTACATGAAGCCGCGATTGAAAGAGCAAAAAGGTATTAAGACCTTACTCAAAGGGGAACGCTCCGCCAGATTCGAGTCGCTCTACCTGACCCGTTCCGGCATCGACGCCAACGATTCCGGGTTGATAGTTTTCGTTTCCAAGTCGAAAGAGAACGATGTCATTTATATTTATGATTTAAACGCGGGTAAAATTACGAAGCAATATGATTTCGATGATCTGGTGGCGATTCGTTCCCCGCGCCTGTCGCCCGACGGAAAGCAGGTGGTCTTTACCGGGGTTAAGAAAGTCGGGTTGGCGAACCTGTATATTCTGGATATTACGAAAGGTACTTTTCAGGCCGTCACCGACGACTTTTATTATGATGTTGACCCGGCCTTTTCCCATGATGGCCGGGCGATTTATTTCTCCTCGGACCGGGGCGCCGGCGGCAGCGAGGGAGCCTTGAACATATTCAAACTTGAGCTCGCCGGACGCACCGTCACCCAGCTCACTTTCGGTCAGTTTATGGACCAGACACCAGAACCGGTCGATAACGGTTTTTATTTCAGTTCCAATCGCGAGGGAACTTTTAACCTTTATTACCTCGACAACGACGGCGTTTTGACCCGGCAATCAACTTATGTCACCGGAGTTTTCGACCCCCGCCTGACTTCCGACGGTCGACACCTCACCTATACCGGCTATCAGGATATGTCGTTTCAGATTTTTCAGATGGAACTGGAAAACCATCCGGTCGCAGTCGAGCAGCCACCGCCGGCGGCAATCAGCAGCTGGAAACCGCAGCTTATCGATATGAAATATTACGAAACGACTATTAAATACAACCCCGAATTTTCTTTTGATATCGCCCAGTCATCGATAGCCTACGACCCGGTTTACGGCTCTATCGGCGGTTTCCAGGCGGCCGTATCAGATATGCTCGGCAATCATGCTTTTTATTTTCTGCTGGCCAACAACGCCGATACCAAGGACGATTTTCTTTCCTCGACCAACTTCGGCCTGACTTATATCAACAAGGAGAGGAGAGTCAACTGGGGGCTGGGGGCCTTTCACCTGTTCGACGAATATTATAATGATTACGACCAGTATTACGATGAACGACAGGCCGGGTTGCTGACGTTGTTAAGTTACCCCCTGTCGAAATTCCAACGGCTCGAGTTCAGCACTTTCGCCCGCTACTATAACAAGGACCGGCGTTACGGCCAGGTTGACCGGGAAGGATTTCTGATGACCAATTATATCCGCTGGGTTTACGACAACTCTATCTGGGATATTTCCGGACCTATCGAGGGCTGCAGGTACAACCTGTCGCTGGGTTTGACCAGTTCCATAAGCGATACCCGCAATTACAACCGGCTGGCTATGGTCGATATAAGGCATTACCTGCGGCTGGGCCAGTATTCGGCTTTTGCCAATCGTCTTTTCGGCTATACCTCGGCCGGAATCGAACCCCAGCGTATCTATCTCGGCGGCAGCTGGTCTTTTCGAGGGTTTGACCGCCGGGCTTTTTATAACCGCAACGTCCTGTTCGTCTCCAACGAACTCCGGTTCCCGCTTATCGATGATTTGCTGATTGATTTCCCGGTCGGCGGGCTGGGTTTCCGGGGTATTCGCGGGGCTCTTTTCTTCGACCTCGGCTCGGCCTGGGATGATCAGTTCGACCAGTTCTACGGCTCCTTCGGGGCTGGTTTCCGGGTCAGTCTGGGTTATGTGGTTCTTCTGCGCTTCGATTTCAGCCGGACTACCGATTTCGAAACCATCAGCTCCGCAACCGATTTTGACTTCTTTTTCGGGTGGAATTTTTAATGGCTGAACGGATAATTGTACCCACTCTTCTTCTGGTGCTGTTACTGGCTTTTGGCTGTAGTAGTAATTATCGGCTGAAACATGAGGCTATGGAGCAGCCTTCAGCCTGGCCTTTCTATCACGGTGACCGGGCAGCTTCCGGAACGCTTGAAAACGGTTCTTTCAACGGTAAGCTGAATATTCTCTGGGAAACCTCGACAACCGGCAAACCGGCCGGGCCGGTAACGATTTATTACAATATCCTGGTTTATCCCGATACCAAGAAAAAAATAAGGTATTACGATATATTTACCGGTGAGTATCTCGGCAAACTTAAATGCAAAGGGATACCCCAAACCGGTTTGGTTATAAAAGACTCTCTGGCATATTATTCCCTTGCCCCCCGGAAGGATTATCTTCGCTGTATCAACCTGTTAAATAATCATTTGCTCTGGAAACGGCATGTAAAGGATGCCGCTGCCGGGTCGATAATATTAGAAAACAGCTTAATTATCAGTTCCGGGGAAGGCTTAATAGCCGCTTTTGATATCGTCGACGGCCGACTGCTCTGGCAGGCTGATACTGAAGGCAGAATTGTCGCCCCGGTTTCTTACCGGGACGGGAAGCTTTTTCAGCCCGGAGTCGACGGTAAGCTTTACGTCCTTTCGGCAACCAATGGTCGCGAGCTTTATCGTATCGAAGCTCCCGGACCGCTGGCCAGTCCGGTTATCGCGGACAAGCTGGTTTATGCCGCGGATATTACGGGCCATGTCAGCGCGTATGACCCCGTTGACGGCCGATCCGTCTGGCAGGTTAAACTCTCCGGACCAATCTGGAATTCCCCGGTACTGGCGGGGGAGAGGCTGTTTATAGGGCACAGCGGCGGCGGCCTGGTGGCTCTGGAAGCTGCCTCCGGACGCGAGCTGTGGCGTTTTGAAACCGGCGAGGTAATCAAGGCTTCCCCGATTGCCGTCGGCGAATTCGTCATCGCCGGCACCATGACGGGGAAACTGTTTGTGCTGAAAGCCTCGGACGGCTCACCGGTGGACGAAAGGCAGTTGACCGGGGCAATAGCTTTGGCGCCGGTTACCGACGGGCGGCGGGTGTTCGCAGTCACCCAGAAGGGAAAAATAATTTGTTTCGGAGAGAAAAATGACAAACCTATCCAAACCGATCAATGAAGCTATCCTGAAAACCAATCTCAGCGATATGGCCCATTCCCTGGTGCGGGAACTGGCCATGGCCTGCAAAAAAGTGTCTATCTACGGCCCCGGACACCCGGTCTCGGACAAGGCGCTCGACAAACCGTATTTCCATTTCGGCAAAATATTTTATTTCAAAAGATACATTAACTTCAATATTCAGCAGGGAAACCTCTACCTGCTCAATATTCGCCTGAAAGACACCGTCTTCAACGGCCACATTATCCAGTTTATGCAGCTGCGCGATATCAACGCCCTGTTGTTCGACCGGGATATGACCCGTGAAAACCTGACCGCATTCGTCGAACAATTCGTCCGTCGAGTAAGTCCGCGCGACCCTTATTATCAACTGAGTCGTTTTCTCGAAGAAAAAGGTATCGACACCATTCAGGTCAACTCGCCCCATGCTTTTCAGCTTTTCGAAAACTGGAAATTGTACCGGGGTGATGTCGAGGGAGATTTCTCCGTCAAAAAGTTCTGCCTGGACCAGCTGGGTGAGGATATCAGGATCCTGGTGAGTTTTGTAGAGGCTGACCCGGACTACCTGACGGAAAAATTTGTCGATTTCCACCCGGAAATAATCACTTATCTCCTGCCGGAAAAAGTGGCTGTCATACAGTCCGATAAAATCAGGACTATTCTCTCCGAGCTGGCTGAACGGGTTAATTCCGAGTTCGAAGAGGGTAAAAAAGCTGCGGCTTTCAGTATGATTACCTCGATCTTCAAGTTAATTTCCGGTCACCCCGACCGGGAGAGAATTGTCGAGCAACTTGACGGCGTCATCAAACAAAGGATTATCGACCAGGGGGGGCTTGACGAACACCAGACGGAAACGGGTAAAATCAGAATCAGTTCGCGAAATCGTATCGACGGTTTGCTGGAGGAATATTTCGCGCCCGACAGCGAAGGTCACGATTCCGAGGAATTTACCGATGCTTTCTATCGGCTTTTGAAAACCGGCCAGCAGGGTAAGGCCAGCGAAGTGGTCTGCCATCTGATGGATTACATGAGCAACGCCGACCCCCAGTATCGCCAGAAAGCACTGGGCATTCTCTTGAATATCACCGAGCAGCTCAAAGCCGATATCGACCGCAGCCTTTTCGACAGCCTCGTTAACGATGTCGTCACCCGCCTGGCGACCAAACGCGAGACTTATGAATACTCGGAATTCATCTGGCAGCTTTTCGAGAAATGCCGCCGCGAGGAACGTTTTGACCTGATGGCCAAATTGACTGGCAATATGGCCATGCGGCGCCAGATCAGCAAAGGTGTCACTATCTATGATTCCATGACCGTGAAGAAAGCCTTCGAAAGTATTAACCGGAAGGATATCATCGATCAATTAATAAACACCATGATTAAGGGCAACCATGAAACCGCCAATTATATCCGGGATGTCTTGATAGCTATCGGTTCGGAGGAAATAGCTTTTGCCCTGTCGCAAATAATTTCTCACCCGATTCGCCAGATTCGCCAGCAGTCGCTGCGTATCCTTGCGGAACTGGGTAAGGCTTCGCTGCGCGTCTTCTCGCGCATCATAATGGACGATACCTGGTTCGACCGGGATGTTGACCGCCATGAACTGCCCGACAACAAATGGTACGTGGTGCGCAATTCCATTTTCGTGCTGGGGTCGCTTCGCGATGAGGAAGGCCTGGTACCGCTTCGGTTGCGAATCGCCGATAACGATGTCCGGGTTCGGCGCGAAATAGTCGCCGCCCTGGAAAAAATCTCCGGCGAGGAAGCTATCGACCTGCTAATTCTCATGGCCGAGGACCCCGTACAGGAAATACGTACCAGTGCTATCAACGCCATCGGTATTGTCGGTAACCAGGAAACGACACCCTTATTAATAGATATCGCCAAACGCAATCCTGCCGATGCCCCGCGTATTGTCGCCGTGCTCGGAAAGCTCGGCGGTCGGGATGCCGGCACCTTTTTGACCCGGCTTCTCGAAGACCCGGAAGAACTGTCAAATATCACCGGTGGCCGAATTTCCAAAGATGAACTCCGATTGGCTATAATTAAAGCTCTGGGTAAGCTCGGCGATGATAAGTCCCTGTCGAGCATAAAGAACTACCAGGACAATATGTCCACCACGCAAAAAATATTTTTCAAAAATTCACCGGTCCAGAAGGCTATCACCGATATTTTAGACCGCAAATAGAATTATCAATATTAAGAGTGCCTTAATGACAGTAGACAGTCATTAAGGCATTCTTTTTACTGCCATTCTGCCAGCATGTACGCCATTTTGACTGCCTTTTTTATGGTAGACATAAGGCGCCAATCTCAACTTATAGTAGCACAATGAGTTATATTTTTTGGCACGGGCTATGATATATTATTACGCGAATGACAAAATGAAAGAAAAAAACAAATAATAAAGGAGGATACTAAAATGACGTACTTAACCTTTAAACCGAAAAAAGACGGTCTGAACCGGCAGATCGACCGGCTGTTCAACGATTTCTTCTCTTTCCCGACCGTCTGGGCCGAACGGGATTCCGATTTCGTGCCGCGCGTAAATATTATCGACGGTAAGGATAATATCGCCCTGACTTTCGAATTACCCGGCATGAAGAAAGAAGACATCAAGGTAACCATTAAGGATAACGTCCTCAACATCAGCGGCAAGCGTGAGTTTTCCAGCGAAGAGAAGGACGAGAACTATGTCCGCACCGAGATCAGCACCGGCAGTTTCTGCCGTTCTTTCACCCTGCCGGACACCGTGAACAGCGACAAGATTTCGGCTGACTACAAAGACGGTATGCTGACGGTCAAGCTGGCTAAACTCGAAGAAGTGAAGCCTAAAGAAATTGACGTCCGGATTTCATAAGGTTGTTACAAAACCGGGTAATAAAGAGGAAGGCTGGTCAGTAAGGCCAGCCTTTTTTTGACCCGAGAAAAAAAGAGGTGATAATATGAGCAAAATTATAGGTATAGATTTGGGGACCACCAACAGTGTGGTGGCGGTTATCGAGGGCAAGGAATCGGTAGTTATTACCAACTCCGAAGGTTCCCGGACAACGCCCTCGGTGGTGGCGACCGATAAGAGCGGCGAACGGCTGGCCGGTACGGTAGCCAAACGCCAGGCGGTCACTAACCCGATGAACACGATCTTTTCCATCAAACGTTTGATGGGGCGCAAGTTTGACGAGGTCAGAGAAGAAATCAAGAATTTCCCATATAAAGTTACGGCTAATGAGAACGGCGAGCCGGTGGTTGAGATGCAGGGGAAGAAATACACGCCGCAGGAAATTTCCGCTATGATCCTGGCCAAGATGAAAAAGACCGCCGAGGAATATCTCGGCCATGCTGTCCGGGAAGCGGTAATTACGGTGCCGGCCTATTTCAACGACCGGCAGCGACAGGCGACCAAGGACGCCGGTAAAATCGCCGGTCTCGAGGTCAAACGGATCATTAACGAGCCGACCGCGGCCTCGCTGGCTTACGGTCTGGACAAGAAGAAGACCGGCAAGGTGGCCGTGTACGACCTGGGCGGCGGTACGTTCGATATCTCCATCCTGGAACTTTCCGAGGGCGTATTCGAGGTCCTCTCGACCAACGGCGATACCCATCTGGGCGGCGATGATTTCGACAAACGCATTATCGACTGGCTGGTGGCGGAGTTCAAAAAGTCCGACGGTATCGACCTCTCCAAAGACCCGATGGCGCTTCAGCGGCTAAAGGAAGCTGCCGAGAAGGCCAAAATCGAGCTCAGCTCAACCCTGCAGACCGATATCAACCTGCCGTTTGTTACCGCCGACAGCAACGGTCCCAAACACCTTAACCTGACCCTGACGCGCGCCAAATATGAACAACTGGTGGACGACCTGTTGAAACGCTCGATGGAGCCGGTTCAGAAGGCCCTGGACGATGCCGGTCTGAAAATCAACCAGATTGATGACGTCATTATGGTCGGCGGTATGACCCGTATGCCCAAAGTGGTCGAGCTGGTCAAGAGCTTCTTTGGCCGAGAACCGAACCGTTCGGTCAATCCCGACGAGGTGGTGGCGCTGGGCGCCGCTATTCAGGGTGGCGTGCTCTCCGGCGACGTCAACGAGGTACTCCTTCTGGACGTTACCCCGCTGTCACTGGGTATCGAGACTCTGGGCGGTGTGATGACCAAATTGATCGAACGCAACACAACCATCCCGACCAGGAAGTCGCAAATATTCTCAACCGCCGCCGACAACCAGCCGCAGGTGGATATCCATGTCCTGCAGGGCGAACGCGAAATGGCGATTGATAATAAGACCATTGGCCGATTCGTTCTCGACGGTATTCCGCCCGCGCCGCGCGGTATCCCGCAAATCGAGGTGACGTTCGATATCGATGCCAACGGCATTCTCAATGTGGCGGCCAAAGACATGGCCACCGGTAAATCGCAGAATGTCCGTATCGAGGCCTCGTCGGGTCTCTCCGAGGCGGAAATCGACCGCATGGTCGAGGACGCCAAAAAACACGAGTCCGAGGATAAAGACAAAAAGCGCCGGGTGGAAGCCCGCAACCAGGCCGATGCCGCCGTCTTCCAGGCCGAAAGGCAACTCAAGGAAACCAGCGACAAGCTGAGCGCCGACACCAGGGCCAAAATCGAGGCCGGGATCAACCGGGTCAAAGAAGCCCTCAAGAGCGAAAATGTCGAGGAAATGACGGCTTCGGTGGAAGCCCTGAACCAGCTCTGGCACGCGGCTTCATCGGAAATGTACCAGAACGTCAACCGCCAGCAGGCCGATAACGCAGCGGGTTTCTCTTCCGGGGATAGGATGAAACAGCAAGCCAACCCCGGCAACAACGGTAGTGGGATTGCTGACAGCAAGGACGAGCCGATTGACGCTGATTTCGAGGAAATGAAATAAACTCTTCCTTCGAAGAGTGGAACTTGTATAATATTAGCAGTCCTTGAGAGTCCGGTTGTTTAAAAATAGCCGGGCTCGTTCGAATGTGAAAGGAGGTGATATTCGATAGCCAAGGATTTTTATGAAATACTGGGTGTGAGCGAAAACGCCTCCGCCGACGAAATCAAAAAGAGTTTTCGCACCCTGGCCAAGAAATATCACCCCGACCGCAATAAAGGTGACGCTACGGCCGAGGCGAAATTCAAGGAGATTTCCGAGGCTTACGAAACGCTCTCCGACCCCAAGAAGAAATCGGAATACGACACCCTGCGCAAATACGGGGCTTTCGCCGGCGGGCCGCAACCGGGCGGTTTTGCCGGCCAGGGCGGATTCGGCCCCGGCGCTTTCAGTTTCTTTACCAATTTCGGCCAGCGGGGAAAGCGCGGCGGAGGCGGGTTCGAGGATATCGGCGGTCTCGATGACCTCTTCTCGTCGTTATTTGGCGGCGGCTCGCCGTTCGGTGAGGCAACCTCGTTCGGGCCCGGTCGGAAACCCCACGACCAGCGTCCGAAAGCGGTGGATATACACACGACATTAAGCATAACGTTCATGGAAGCCGTGCACGGCGCGCGGCGAACGATTCAGTTACAGGGTTCCGACAAAAAGCTGGCGGTGAAAATCCCGGCCGGTATCGCCGACGGCGGTAAAATACGCCTGCGCGACCAGGGCCAGCAGGACCCTCTGACAAGACAAAAAGGTGATTTAATTATAACGGTGAGAGTCATGCCCGACCAGAATTTCGAACGCAAAGGCAACGACATTTACAGCTCGGTGGAGATTTCCTTCAAAGAAGCCGCGCTGGGCTGCAAGAAAAAAGTGCGGACGCTGTCCAAAATGATAATGCTGACCGTGCCGCCCGGCACCCAGCCGGGGACGAAACTTCGGCTCAAGGGGCAGGGGCTGGCGGTCGGCGGCGCCCAGGGCGACCAGTATGTCGAGATTAAAGTCCGCATCCCGGACAAGCTGACTGAAAAGCAGAAAAAACTGCTCGACGAGTGGGGTGAGTAATCACCCTTCGACTCCGCTCAGGGTGACTTGATAGGGAAATTAAATTAAAAATGTCATGCTGAGCGTAGGCAAACCAGGTCGGGTTCCGAGTGCCGCAAAGCGGAACGAGAAACCCGACATGAAATAAGAAGCTGTAGGTCAAAACCCTTGCGGTTTCGACAGGGCTATGATTTGTAGGTCGAAATGTCGGCATGTTCCTGAGCTAAGCGAAGGAAAGACTTTCGACAAATAAACTTTCTTTACGTCATTCCCGGCTTGACCGGGAATCCAGGAAAGTGTTGAGGACTGGATCCCCGCACGCCCCGGCGCACCTTCGGCTTTCGCGGGGATGACAATAAATGATAAAGCAGGTGATGACAGATGAATTTCAATAAATTTACCCAGCGGTCCATCGACGCCGTGTCGTACGCCCAGCAGCTGGCCCAGGCGGAGCAACATCCGCAAATCACGCCCGAACATCTTCTCGCCGCCCTTTTAAAACAGGAAGAGGGGCTGGTCGGGCAGCTTGTCAAAAAGCTGGGTGTTGACCCGGAGGAACTGGCCGGCGAGGTCGAGAACGCCATAAAGATGCTGCCCCACCAAACCGGCGGCCAGCTCTATCCGTCGAACGAGTTCTCCCAGGTGCTTTACAAAGCCGAGAACGAGCTGAAAAACTTCAAGGACGAATACGTTTCGGTAGAACACCTGTTTCTGGCGCTTCTGGAAGTAAAGAGCAAGGCGCAGGAGATTCTTAAAAACAACGGCATCAAACGGGACGAGGTGCTCAAAGCGTTAAGCTCCATCCGGGGCAAAACCCGTGTCACCGACGACAACCCGGAAACCAAATACGCCGTGCTGGAAAAATATTCGCGGGATTTGACGGCTATGGCTCGGGAAGATAAGCTCGACCCGGTTATCGGCCGCGACGACGAAATCCGTCGTATAATCAAGATACTATCCCGGCGCACCAAGAACAACCCGGTGCTTATCGGCGAGCCGGGGACGGGTAAAACGGCGGTGGTCGAGGGGCTGGCGCAGAAAATCGCTATAGGTGAAGTCCCCGAAACCCTGAAAGACCGTCAATTGGTGGCGCTGGATTTGGGCTCGCTTATCGCTGGTTCCAAGTTCCGTGGCGAGTTCGAGGAGCGGTTGAAAGCCATTTTGAAAGAAGTGGAAAGCTCGCAGGGGAAAACCATTCTCTTTATAGACGAGATGCACACGATTGTCGGCGCCGGGGCAGCCGAGGGAGCGATGGACGCTTCGAACATGCTCAAACCGGCCCTGGCACGCGGTGAGATTCGCTTTATCGGCGCGACCACTCTCGATGAGTACCGCAAACATATCGAAAAGGACGCCGCTTTGGAACGCCGTTTCGCGCCGGTATTAATCGAGCCGCCGACGGTCGAAGAAACGGTGTCGATTCTGCGCGGCCTTCGCGAACGCTACGAGGTCTTCCACGGTATCAAGATTTCCGACGGCGCTATCGTGGCGGCGGCGAAACTCTCCGACCGCTATATCGCCGACCGCTTTCTGCCCGACAAGGCTATCGACCTTATCGACGAAGCCGCCGCGGAACTGCGCATATCCATCGACTCCATGCCCGACGAACTGGACGCGGTAGAAAAGCGTATCCGACAGCTTGAAATCGAAAAGGAAGGCGTCAAGCGTGAAAAAGACGCCCGGGAACGCCTGAAACCCATCGAGGAAGAGCTGTCCGACCTTTACGCTCAGCGCGATGATATGAAGACCCAATGGCTGAAGGAAAAAGAGACGGTTACGGCTATCAGTAATATCAAGTCGGAAGTCGAGAGCCTGAAACACCGTGCCGCCCAGGCCGAGCGCAGCGCCGATTATGAAACGGCCGCCAAGATAAAATACGGTGAAATCGCCGACGCCGAAAAAAAACTGCAGTTCTTGATGCATTCCCTTACGGTTATCCAGGAGAAGCGTCAGTTGCTCAAGGAAGTTGTCGATGCCGACGAAGTAGCCCAGGTCGTCTCCAAATGGACCGGTATCCCGGTAACGCGCCTGACGGAATCGGAGTCGGAGAAACTGCTGCGGCTTGAGGATGAACTGCATAAACGGGTTATCGGCCAAAACGTAGCTGTTATGGCTGTGGCCGACGCTGTCCGTCAGTCGCGGGCGGGTCTGTCCGACCCCAACCGACCGATCGGTTCTTTTATCTTTCTCGGCCCGACCGGGGTGGGGAAGACTGAGCTGGCCCGGGCGCTGGCCGAATTTCTCTACGGTACCGAGGAAGCCATCATCCGTCTGGATATGTCTGAATACATGGAGAAATTCTCCGTATCGCGGTTGATCGGGGCGCCGCCGGGGTATGTCGGTTATGACGAAGGGGGTCAGCTTACCGAGGCGGTCCGGCGACGCCCGTACGCGGTGGTGCTGCTCGATGAAATCGAAAAGGCGCACCCCGAGGTGTTCAATATCCTGCTGCAGGTACTCGACGACGGCCGCTTGACCGACAACCAGGGGCGGACGGTATCGTTCAAGAACGCGATTATGATAATGACCTCGAATATCGCCGCGGAATATATTCAGAAGGAATCGACCGGTATCACCGATGGTAATCGTGAGATTGTCTATGAAAACATGAAACAGAACGTTCTGGAAACCCTCCGCCGCACCCTGCGACCGGAGTTTTTGAACCGTATCGACGAGACGATTGTTTTCGCCTCGCTCACCGACGAGGAGATAAAGAATATCGTCCGCTTGCAACTGGATTATTTGCAGAAGATTTTAACCGAAAAAGATATCACTCTGAGGGTGTCGGAGCCGGCGGTGGAATATATCGCCCGCAGCGGTTATGACCAGACTTTCGGCGCCCGCCCGATAAAGCGGTTTATCAATAAAGAACTGTCCCAGCGGATAGCGAAGATGGTCCTGGCCGGGGAGTTGAAAACGGGGCAGACCCTTCACGTCGATTACGCCGACAACGAACTGCAGTTGAGGGCCAAAGGCGAGCAGACAAAAAGTAATGAGACCGTGGATGTTTAGTTTTTGAAATAGATTGCCACGCTCCGGTGCCTTTCGGCACCTACGCTCGCAATGACGTTTTTAGGATGAGAATACCGGTCACCCTTCGATTCCGCTCAGGGTGACTTGGGGGCGAACTTATAAAAGTACAACAAAGTCATGCTGAGCGTAGTCGAAGCATGAGTGAAACTTAGTAACATGGGCGGAAGATTAATGTGAGCGGCAGATGTCAGCATCTGACCCTGATAGAATCGTAGGTCGAAATGTCGACTCGTTCCTGAGCTAAGCGAAGGAAAGACTTTCGACACATAGATTTTCTTATGTCATTCCCAGCTTAACTGGGAATCCAGGAAAGGAAAGATAACCTGGATCCCCGCTTTCGCGGTGATGACAGAGTGGCTGTAGGACGAAACCCTTGCGGTTTCGACAAAAGAACAAAAAGACTGCTATATTCCTACCTTACACTCTGGCTCGGCGGGGCATGAAAAAAGCCTCACCGTTATTTTTATATAACGGGAACCAAGCCGACTCGATAAAGGTTATTTATATATAAAGAGGAAATTGCTGTAAGGCATCAGGGATTACAAGTATAGGCAAGCATCAGGAATGGACTCCTTCAGTTCTCCTTTTTAACGGCGGGTTTTACGACCCGCCGTTTTTTATGCGGTCGTAGACAGAACACCACGGCTTTAGCCGTGGATGAATGAGCCTTGAGGCGGTATATTGCTGTCATGGAAGTAATCAAGACAGCGCATAGTATGTATTGTTTGCAGTACCATGTAGTTTGGGTATGCAAATACCGCCGAAAGATCC
>JAFGNW010000243.1 GCA_016926795.1 Candidatus Zixiibacteriota bacterium | reverse complement strand
GATAGAAATATTTCGGATTTTCGCCGTGCACGCGAAGTTTCCGGCACATCTCGTAACCGTTGTCGTCATTGGTGATAATCATCCCCCCATCGCCGGCAGCACCCAGATTTTTTGAGGGATAGAAAGAAAAACAACCGTAATCGCCGATAGAACCGGCCTTGCGGCCTTTATATTCCGCCCCGATAGCCTGGGCGGCATCCTCGACCACCTTCAAATTGTGCTTGCGGGCGATCTTCATAATCGGATCCATATCGGCCAGCTGACCGAACAGATGAACCGGCATAATTACTTTCGTTTTGGAAGTAACCGCAGCCTCTATTAAGTTCGGGTCGATATTGTAGGTATCAGGCTCGATATCGACAAAGACCGGCCGGGCTCCGAGGCGGGCAACCACCCCGGCTGAGGCGAAGAAGGAGAAGTCGGTGGTAATAACTTCATCGCCCGGCTCCACCCCGCAGGCTCGCAGTGCTATCAAAAGCGCGTCGGTACCGGAAGCGACCCCGACTGCATGTTTAATTTCAGACAGAGCGGCGACCTGTTCCTCGAGCCTTGAAACCTGCGGGCCGAGGATGAAGGAATTGTTATCGAGAACCTCGAAGACGGCTTTTTCAATTTCGGGTTTCAGCAGGGCATACTGACGGGATAAATCCAGAAGCGGCACAGCCATGGTCACACCTCAATCTTTCCAGTTTTGATTTTCCAAAAGTTGTTCCGGCGGCACGTCGCGGATGGCCCGGGCCGGGGTACCGGCGCATATTTTTTTCGCCGGGGTGTCTTTGGTGACTATGGCTCCGGCGGCCACCAGGCTATCCTCATTTATAACCAGGCCCGGCAAAATAGTTGCATTGACACCGATACGGGCGCCTTTTTTTATCGTTACGCCCTTAAAATGCTTGAATCTCTCTTCGGTGCGTCCGACATAGTTGTCGTTGGAGGTTGCCACGCAGGGTGCGACAAACACCCGGTCCTCCAGTTCGGAATAGGCGGTAATGTAGGCGTTGGTTTCGAGTTTCACGTACCGGCCGATTTTGCAGAAATTTTCAACCGCCACTCCGCGCCCGACGATAGTATAGTCACCCACCGTAACGTTCTCCCGGACGGTGGCCAGGTCGGCGATCAATACCCGGTTGCCGATTTCCGCCCCGCGGTATATTATCACATGGGTGCCGATTATGCCGTTCGAACCGATTACCGTCGGGGGCAGGTCCTCGTCCCGGGTAACGGCCGTGTTGGCGGCTTTCATCGGCCGCTTGCCGATTACCGAACCGTCATCAATACGCACTTTATCCCCGATTAGCGTACCTTCATGGATGACAACATGGCTGCCGATTTCACATCCGGAGCCGATTTTGACATTGTCGGCGAAATGACAGAACTCCCCGTAACGGGAACCGATGCCGATTGTCACGTTCGGGGCAATAATAGAACTGGACATCTATAACCTCAAATTTTTAATTTTCACTTTCTTAACGCCTTACGAAGACCGGGCACCCAGCCCAGGTAGGCTTCGATAAACACCACCACCCGTTTGTAATCTTCCGGCTTTCTCTCGGACAAAGCCCGGAAATACTCAAATATGAACGCCAGCAGCACCGCCGCCAGCAGCGAGAATCCAAAACTTCCGGCCACAATCAAAGTTCGCTGCGGCCGGCTGCGAACCTCCGGGACCCGGGCATGGTCGAGCACCGATATAGTCGGGGCTTCCTCCTGCTCCTGAATCTTGGCCTGTTCCAGCTGTTCGAGAAGAATCGTGTACAGCGACTCGTTGACCTTGACCCGTCGGTACAAATTCTCATACTCCCCTTTTAGCCGGGGAATTGAGGATATCGGCAGTGAAAAGAAGGAACTGTCACGGTTACTCGTCTCCAGCTGTTCCAGTTCCCGTTTAATGATATCGCGCCGGCGGCGTTTCTCGATAAGCTCGGGATTGTCCTTGCCCAGCATCTGTTCGCTCATTTGCAGGTCGATTTCGATATTGGTCAGCGACACCTTGAGCTGCACCGCCTGGTCAACCGCCAGGCGGGTCTGCTGGTCGAAATCGATGGTTTTATTTTCCACCTGGAATTTTTCAAAGACATCGCGCAGGGAATCGAGTTCCTGCTCGACCCCGGCCAGCCGTTCCTCGATAAAAGTGCGACTCTTTTTGGCTCGCGAAGATACTATCTCCCGGTTCAATTTATTCAATTCGTCAACGAAGGCGTTGGTGACATCGGCCGCGACCTGCGGGTCCTGGTCCTCGAACGACACGCTCAAAAGCCCTTCCGGGGTGACGGCTATACGGGTGTGCATTTTAAGAACCAGGTGGGTTTCGACCATATTGGCGGTTTGATAATAGTCTTTCAAGGCGCACCGCTCGATGACCCGCTCCTCCAGCGTCCGGCTGGACAGCATCCGGGCGTAGATGTCGGTCGGTGTCACCATTACCGGCAGGTTGAGACCTTCGGTAATCGAAACCACTTCGGCCAGTTTGGAGTAACTGCCGACCGAGACGGAAACATCTTTCGGCGGCAGAAGCAGGGCGTTGGCCTCGTACCATTTGGGCAGCAGCAGGGAAATTACCACCGAGGCCAGGGTTACCAGGATGACGATGGAAATAATCAGGGCGCGCCGCCGGGCGAGGCCTTCGAAAAACAGCCATAAGTTGCTGGAGTGAGAATCGTTCATGGTTTACTCTCAATCGCTTCGATTATTATTTCATCGCCGTCGTTGACCGTCGCCTCGAGCCCGCTCGACCGGGTGGTTTTCGAGATGCGGTCATATATTTTTACTTCACCGCGGTCGGCGTTTTTCTGGAAATCGCCGGCCAGGTTGATGTAGTTCAGGGCGGTCTTTCCCGGCATAAAGGGGAAAAAGCCCGGATGCCGCACGAAGCCGCTCACCTTCACAAAACCCAGCGACGGCGGCACGAATACCGAATCGTCCGGTTTCAAGGTACAGTTTTTAAAATTTGCTTCACCCAGGGAATATCGATTAATCGGGAAACGAAATCCGGCGGCGCTTACCCAGGCGCTTTTCTCGACTTTGCGGAACACGGCCGTATTTTCAAAATTAGCCTTTTCATTGAGACCGCCGGCGGCGTTAATCAGTTCCGACAGTATTATGCCGGGGCGGTATTGATAACGTCCCGGTTTGTTGACGAGACCGAAAATCAGCAATCGTTGCTCCGAAGAGACGTCTTTACGGGCCGGTACCATGATGACATCGCCGGGGCGGAGATTACCCGGCCTGGTGATGTCGCGGTCGGGGGCACCGGTTACGAAGGCCGCCGCGATATCGGCCAGCTCGGTCGTTCCTCCCGCCAGAGATATAAGCAGTTTCAGGTCGTCACCCGGGAGGAGCTCAATCGCCCGGGGAAAATTCACCTCCCCGACGACATTGACAATATCGTTCGCTTTCCGGGGCACAAACAGGCGGTAGCCGGCATAAAGGCAGGGATTGAATGAATTATCACCCATAAAACGGACGCGGTCCAGGTCCACGCGAAGTTCTTTTTCTCCGGCGTAAAACCGAATATTACGGGTAGAGCCATCGACGGTCACACCGCCGGCCAGGGCGAGCAGTTCGGAACAGAGGAAAGATGTATAACCGAGATAGATATCCGGTTCGGCCACCTCGCCGGCAACAGCCACCCCTACCTGGTACGGTTCGCGGACGGAGATATCGATTTCCTCAGCGTTAAACAGGGCCTTTAAAGGGGGAGCCAGGATGGCGCGCATTTCAGACAGGCTGCGCCCGGCGATATCGAACATCCCCAGGTTTTTGTCGATCAGCTTACCTTCCGGATTCACCTGCAGCCAGAGCTGGGGCAGTTTAGTCTTGAGAAATGTAATCAGGAGCTTTTCACCGGGACGCACGATATACAACTCGGGTTTCACCGGTTCATCGTAAAAGCGATAATTGGTTATCAATCCGAGCGTATCATCGCCGCCGGGGGACTGGGCCGCCGCCGGGAGCGCCGCCAGGGTAACCGTGAAAATTAAGATAAAACAAAAAAACCTCAAATGCACCTCCGCCAATGTATGCGGTCAACCGTTCCATGGTTTTCAAACATACTTAATAGGGATATGAAAGTCAACAGCAATACCGGCCGCTGATTACCGGGTCCGGGTGGTATCCTCTCTCTCGCTTTCATTCTCCGCTACCGCGTCTTTTTTTTTCGCGTTATAAACCACCGCCGCCCGGACAAACTCCCGGAAAAGCGGGTGGGGTCTGGTGGGATGCGATTTCAACTCCGGATGGAACTGCACCCCTACAAACCAGGGATGGTCCGGTACCTCGATAATTTCCACCAGTCTTTTATCGGGCGAGAGACCGGCCAGCGCCAGACCGTTAACCGTCAGCATCTCCCGGTAAACGTTATTGAACTCATAGCGGTGGCGGTGGCGCTCGGAAATTTCGAGTTCCCCGTATGCTTCGTGCGAACGGCTGTTTTCCGTCAGGATACAGGGGTAGGCGCCCAGTCGCATGGTGCCGCCGAGTTCGGTCACCCCCTCCTGGTCGGCCATCAGATGGATAACCGGATGTTTCAAATCGCGGTAAAATTCGTAGCTGTGGGCGTCCTCCAGCCGGCAGACGTTGCGGGCGTATTCGATAACGGCGCACTGCATACCCAGGCAAATTCCCAGAAACGGAATATTTTTCTCGCGCACATAATGGATAGCCTCGATTTTGCCTTCCACCCCCCGTTCACCGAATCCGCCCGGAATCAGCAATCCGTCGACATCGTACAAAAACTTGTCCGCCCCGTTGTGCTTGATGTCCTCGGAACTGACCCAGATGAGGTTGACTTCGGCATCGGATGCCACCCCGGCGTGTATGAACGACTCGATAATCGACTTATAGGCGTCTTTCAAACCGACGTACTTGCCGCAGATACCGATTTTGATACGCCGGGCCGGGTTTATGATTTTATTGACCATTTCCTCCCATTCGACCAGGTCCGGTTCCGGCAAAGCAAGCTGGAAATGCTCGCAGACAATCTGGTCCACCTCCTGGGCATGGTAACCCAGCGGCACCTGGTAAATGGTCGAAACATCCTGCGCCACAATCACCGACCGCATCGGCACGGAGCAGAACAGGCTGATTTTCTTGCGCAAATCATCCGATATCGGTTTGGCCGAACGGCACAGCAGCATATTGGGCTGAATGCCGATTTCCCTCAGCGCCTTGACCGAATGCTGGGTCGGTTTGGTTTTGAACTCGCCCGCCGAGGATATGTACGGCACCAGCGTAAGGTGCAGGAACATAGTATTCTGAGGTCCTTCCTCGAGGCCGATCTGGCGAATCGCCTCAAGAAACGGCAATGATTCGATATCCCCCACCGTACCGCCGATTTCCGCGATAATGACATCCGGCCGCGGCTCTTTGTTCTTGAGCCGCTTGATGCGGTTTTTTATCTCCTCGGTCACGTGCGGGATGACCTGTACGGTCGCTCCGAGGTAATCGCCCCGCCGCTCCCGCGATATGATCGTGTTATAAATCTGCCCGGTGGTTACGTTATTGTCCTTGCTCAGCGACATTTCCAGGAAACGTTCGTAATGGCCCAGGTCCAGGTCCGTCTCGGAACCATCGTTCAGAACAAACACCTCCCCGTGCTGAAAGGGATTCATCGTCCCCGGGTCAACGTTAAGATAGGGATCCAGTTTGATGTTTTGTACGTTAAGGCCCCGTTTCTGCAACAGCAGACCGATCGAGGCCGAGGCAATTCCCTTGCCCAGAGCGGAAACAACACCACCCGTCACAAAAATATATTTAGTTTCGCCCCTCTCAGACATAACTCTCCTCTAATCTTTATTATAAATTTTATCCAGCTTTTGCAAATCCTTCGGTGAGTCGACCGAAACAATCTTCAAACGGGTTGTAAAAACCCGCATTTTCCCGCCGTTTTCAAGTACCCGCAGTTGTTCCAGCGACTCCGCTATCTCGCAGGGCGTCCTCCGCTGGCCGGCGAAAGCGTCCAGGACCGACTTTCTGAAAAAATACACTCCGATATGGCCGTAAAATTTAAACTGTTTCGTACGGTTATTATCCACTGCGTCGCGCAGGAATGGCACCGGGAACCGGGAAAACCAGAGCGCCTCCCCCGCGCTGTTAATCACCAGCTTGACCAGGTCGGGGTCAAAAAGTTCGCGGTCGTTGTCGACCCGAAAAGCCAGCGTGGCGCAGCGTATTTTTTTGTCCCGTTTCATAGTTGCGACCACCCGGTCCAGCAGGGCTCCGGTCAAACCGAAATTGTCGGCCTGGATATTGATTACGATATCGCCGCCGGTTTTCCCGACCGCCTCGGCTACCCGGTCGGTGCCGGTGCGATGACGTTTCGAAGTCATGACCGTTTCGGCGCCGAATGCTTCCGCCGCCCGAGCCACCTCGGCCTGGTCGGTGGCAATCAGCAACCGGTCAACTTTTTTCGCCTGCCTGACTTCGTTCCATACATAAAAAAGAAGCGGTTTACCGAGGTAGGGATAAAGCACCTTACCTGAAAACCGCCGAGAACCCATTCGGGCCGGTATTACCGCCGTTACTTTTTGATTCATTTATCAAGAACCCTGGGAACACGAAAATACTCGTTATCCCGTTCGGGAGCATTGCTAAGAACCTGTCCCCGAGGCAGGGAATCAGCTGCCGTATCAATCCTTAAAACCGGGCTCCCGCCGGTTTGGTGAGGCTCAATATCAACCCCTTGAGTGTCAACAACTTTGAGCTGGTCGATATAATCCAGTATGACCGTCAGTTCTGAGGAGTATTTTTCTATTTCCCGGGGAGTCAGTTTCAGGCGGGCCAGCTCGGCAATGTGCTTAATCTGTTCTTTTGATATCTGCATAGGTTAAAATAAAAAAGTTGCCCCAAGCCGTCAAGGTAAAACATAAAACTACCGTGATTATTCTTAAAAACCCCACCCTCCGGAGCTAAAGCCTGAGCCTCTTTCAACCGATGAAATAATTAAGTGTCTCAATATGAAACAAGAAGAAAGATATGAAAACATTAGAGTTCCAACTTGAATCAAAACCGTTTCTCACCGGCGAGGTGCGAAACAGGTTACCAGCTGCTTTCTCCATAAGCAGCGAATTCACCAGCGCGGGCATCGAATCGTTGCTTATCGGACAATGTCTTAGAGACTGGCTGACCGACAGTGAAAAAAACTTTCTGGACCTGCTGGTTTGCGATACTGCCATACTCTTTTTGATAAAAGAGGGGAAGTTCCTGCATCCGGAGGATGTCGAGTTGTTCAATATGGAACTGATTGAAACGGCTCTGCGCGAGAGCGGCGAGGCGTTTTTCTGCCACCGCCTGGACTCGAAAGACACGTCGGAAAATCACCATTATAAAATTCACACCGCCCGCATCAATATCTCGGGTCACTGTGAGTTAGTGCTGGGCATGTTGTGTCCCGAAACGTTCGCGATGGAGTTAGAGCATCAGAACAAATTCTGTGACCTGGTGATGAACTTCCGCCGGGCGGCGCGTAAAATCGAGACGGTTATAACCGTCCTAAAACGAAAACATGAATCAGCCCTGCCCACCCTGATTATAAATCGCTCCTCCGGTCGAATGTTAAATCTGAACGCAGCCGCGGTCGGTTTGTTCGGCGGTGAAGAAAGGCAATTGACCGACCTGGAATACAGCCAGTTCAAAAACCGGCTGTCCCGCATTATGGCCGGTTACAGCATTAAAATGGAAAATCTCTCTCAATTCGAGAACAGCCTGACGGTCATGACCTTATCCGCCGAAAAGACGGTAAATAAAAACAGCGAGCCGTTTCTGGCCGACCATTTCCTTGATAATATTCACAACAAAATAGCCGGCGCCGTCACCGCTGCCAGTTATCTGGAGACCCTGACCGATATCGGCCGGGTTACCGAAGAAACCGAACTGATAGAGATTATTCTCTCTGAAATAAACGATCTCGAAAAGCTGATGAACCGTTTCCGGTTGCTGCTCAACTTTGACCGCCTGCCGCATGAAAGAATAAACCTTCTCAACGAACTGGAACGGGCGGCGGACAGGATGAAAAAAGAATACCGCACGAATTTTCTGCTAAATATCGACCCCGAACTCGGCCCGGTACGTTGTGAGGTTCCGATTGCGGCTTACCTGTATCTTTTTGAGGCCGTCTGGAGGAGTCATTTCGAAGGTCTTAAGGTAATCGATACCGTCGATGTTCATCTTGTCCCGGGAAAGCCCGGTCGGGAGTTGTCGCTGGTTTTCGAAACCAAAGGGCAGCAAGTTAAAAAGACAACCTACTGCGCCGAGCAATGGCAAAATTATGCCCGGTTATTAACCGAAAACATGAAGCTGGAAATCGACAGCTCGGTTCAGGACAATAAAATCACCACCCAAATCACCAATATCATACAAGCCAGCGAGTGAGACTATGAACGATAAACATATAGCAAATGATTTTAATATATTAATCGCCCATCGTGACAAACAGACTTTTCATTCGATAACCGGTATTCTCGGAACAAAAAAATATCGGGTATATGAAACCGATAGCTGCTCCGGAGCCGTAAAAACCGTTAGGGAGCAGGAAATTGACCTGGTTCTGGTCGACCTGTTGTCCTTTGGGGAAGACGGGTTGGCAACAGTCCAGAAAATCAAACGCAGTTTCCCCGAGACGGGCACGGTCGTCCTGACGGATACGGCCGACAACACCCTGGTATTAAAATGCCTGTCCGAAGGGGTGCTGGATTATATCGTCAAACCGCTGGTCAAAGAAAGGGTTCTCCTGCAACTACAGGCCAGCTTAGAAAAACTGACCATGAAAAGAGAGTTGACTGCCCTGCACCAGCATATCGCCATGAATTACGCCTTCGACAACATCGTCGGCATATCCAAACCGGTCGTACAGATAAAGGAAACCGCCGTGCGCATCGCGGCCACTGACATCACGGTCATGATTACCGGCAGCCCGGGGACCGGTAAGGAACTCCTGGCCCGGACGATTCATCACCATTCCGAACGACGGCACAAACCGTTCTTTGCTCTCGATTGCAGCACGGTCCCGGAAGAAATCCTTCTTACCGAATTGTTCGGGCAAACCGGTGGGGCATCCTCGGAATATCGACCGGATAAACCGGGGCTTTTCGAACGGGCCGACGGCGGTACGGTTTTTCTCGAAGAAGTATCGCACCTCCCCGCTCCGGTTCAGACCAGACTGCTTCGTTTTTTCCAGTATTCTGAAATCTGCCCGGTCGGAACGGACAAAGCCCGTAAGGTCGATGTCCGCCTGATCGCCGCCGACAGCCGGGACCTCTCGAAAATGGTAACAGCTGGCGAATTCTCCGCCGACCTCTATTACAAACTGAATGTTATCCCCATAAACCTGCCGCCGCTGACGGCGCGAGCTGAAGATATTGAAATATTGACGGAGTCTTTTTTGCGCAAGATAGCCTTTGAAAACGACCGCTTCACACTGAGCATCACCCGTCCGGCCGTCGACCGCCTGCTGACCCATAACTGGCCGGGGAATATCCGCGAACTCGAAAACACCCTCAAACGCGCCGCCGCCTTCTGCCGGGATAACCAGATTGACGTTAACGATATTGTCTTTATCAGCGGTGATAAAGGTGTGGTTGTCGATACGTCTGCCGTCACCAAATCCACTCTGACCATCAAGGGGGGCACACTGGATAAAAGCCAGCGCACGCTGATAGTCAAGGCGCTCACGGACAACAACTGGAATTACACCAAAACCGCCTCGGAACTGGGTATCGGACGCACCACCCTATGGCGGAAAATTAAAAAATATAACCTGAAAAAAGAACTGGTCGAGGGATAGCCGCCGTGAAAGCAATGGAGGATAGTGATTATTGGGCCGACCGACACCGTTACGGTGAACGGAATACCGATAGATTCGTTTACGATATCGACCGTCTCTGGCCGGACGATGCCGAACTATCGGATATCTTTATCGGTCTGACCCGCCGACTTCAGGATTTCTACACCATAAAAAAGGGCGTTCTGATACTGAACGAACCGGTTGCCACCCGCTTTATCGCTACTGCCACCTGGAACAACGGCAAAAGCCGCAAAAACCTCTCAGTAAAAATACCCGGCACTTCCTCCCTGTTCGAAAAAATAGCCGAATTCGGTCGGATTTACACCGATAATTTCTGTCATTTTTTCGACGGCAACGCGTTTGAACGGAACTTACTTTTAGACGGGGAGACCCAGTCTTTCGCCGTCCAGCCTTTAAAATACGAGGCTGAAGTAGTCGGGCTTCTGGGTTTTAGCTCCGACCGACCCATGGCGTTCGCGACTTTCGAGGAAGGCCTGCTGGAAAATATCGCCCGGCAGTTCGCGCGGCGTATCTGCCGTCAAAGATTCCGGGCCTGAAACCGATGTGAATTAATTACCGCCGTTATTCTCTTTTTCTTTCAAAGCCTGTTTTATTTCCTGACGAGCCTTATTGTGCTCGTGATTGGTGCGGGAAAAACGGTGCCGGCCGGTACCGTCGGCCACGAAGAAATAAAATTCCGAGCTGTCGGGATATAAAGTCGCCCTTATCGAAGCCAGGTCGGGTGAGTTGATGGGGGTCGGCGGCAGACCCTTTTTGCGATAGGTATTATAGGGTGTGTCTTTTTGAAGGTCTTTTTTCATCAGCGGCCGGTCCAAACCGCCCAGGCCGTAGATGACGGTCGGGTCGGCATCGAGCTTCATTCCTTTTTTAATGCGGTTATGATAAACCGAGGCCACCTTGCTTTTTTCTTCGTCGAGCATAGTTTCCGCCTCCACAATCGAGGCGAGAACGATAACTTCTTCCCGGGTCAGGTTATTATAAGTCGACTCCGTCCAGACGGTGTCGGTCTGGGCGTGATACATGGCCGTCATTTCCTCGACCACGTCCCCGAGCTTCATTCCCCAGGGAATAAAATAAGTCTCCGGATAAAGGTAACCTTCGAGACCGGGAAGGTTCAACCCGGCCAGGAAAGCTGAATCGGTATTCAAGGCTATCAGTTCGGCGGAGTCGAGGTCCAGCCTTTCTTTAAGCAGCGAAGCCACCTTCCAGATAGGCGAGCCTTCGTATATCGTCAGTCGTACTTTGAGAAAATCACCGCGCTCCAGCCGGTCTAGCACTTTCCGGCAGGAGTTCTTGCCGGTAAAATCGTAACG
>JAFGNW010000242.1 GCA_016926795.1 Candidatus Zixiibacteriota bacterium | reverse complement strand
TCGAGCGTCTCGAAACCGTTGCCGACATCGAAAAAGACCGACTGCCACAGAGGCAGGGATTTGAACAGGTCCTTGAGGAGCGGGATGACACTGAAGACCTGTACCGTTTTCCAGCGGAACTCATGGTTAAAAAGAATAAAATACTTGGAACCCTTGGGTACTCCGGCTTCGGTGAGCGGGCCGAGATAGCGTTCCCTGAACCCGCGCACGGAGTTGGCGCCGCCGAGGCTGAAGCGGTCATCGACCGGGATATCATCGGACGCGCCGAAATTATCCGCCCAGCCGCCGCCTAAGCGGGTGGCCGATATCCAGCCCGGCCAAACCGTCTGGTAGCGCGCCCAGCTGGTCTGGATTTTATAAAAGTTATCGTCGCCGTGCAAAAACCCACCATAATATTCCCCATTCAGGTCAAAAAGAGACCCCTTGCGGGGAATAAAAATATTGTCTCGGCTGTCACGGCGAAAAGTAAAATAGATTTTTCGACGTATAGAAATACCTTCGGCCTGTTTGATATCGATTTCCTCCTCCGGCGTCAGACCGCTGATGCTGACCGACTCGTATTGAAATCCGAGGGTGGTCTTGACCTGCTGACCAAAATTCTTGGTGGTCGCAGCCGTAATCGACCAGGTACCGATTTTATAGCGTTCGTCCGGTTCATACATTTTCGGTTCCCATTCACCGGTAAGAATGAGCGGCATCCGGAAACCGATGAACCAGGGTTCGGTGAAACGCAGACGATAGCGGTGGGTTATCAGGCGCGTCCTCTGACCAATATCGAAAGAATAATCGCTCAACAGGTCGACCCGCCGGGAACCGAACAGGTTCCGCTTACCGAAATTGTTCGATAGCGACCAAACCAGGTCCCGGTCGAGCGACTGCCCGGCGCCCATCTTGAACGTGACGTAGAGCGTTTTCCGCTCCCTTAACTTAAGATTGAAATTCGGCTGCAGCCGGTCGGAACTGTTCTCGGCCCGGTTGAGTTGAAGGGTGCTGAAATATCCGGATTCGAACAGTCGCTGCTGGGAGCGCACGACATCGTCCAGGCGATATATTTTCCCCGGCTTGATTTTCAACTCCCGGCGGGCGACGTACTCCGGGTAGCGCTTCACTCCCTCGATGGTCACCTCGCCGAAATGCACCAGGGAATCGGATTGTATCTCGAAAGTGATCGGGCTCAGGTGTAAGCCGGCCGAAGTATCCACCTCGAAAGTAATTTGGGCGTAGGGATAACCGTTGTTGGCCAGAACCTTTTCCATTTCGAAAACAGCCTGTCGTATTTCAAAGGGATTGACGGGCTTTCCCTTTTTGAGTTTCTCGGCGTAATTGTAGAAGCGGTACTCAAACCGCCCCTCGTAATTACCGGTGACTTTTTTGTCACCATAGAAAAACTGCCGCCCTTCATCGATATTAATTCGTACCCGGCAGGTGGAATCGCGCTCGACAACCTCAAAGGTTTCGTTCACTTTGACGTTTAGAAAACCGTTGATGAAATAGAGGTACTTGACCTCCAGCGTGTCCCGGCGCAGGGTTTCCCTCTGGAGCATGCGGCGGCGGTCACCCTTGATGATGTTCCAGAAAGATTCGGTGCGGGAATACAATTGCTTTTTTATTTCGGCATCTTTAAGATAAGAGTTGCCCTCGATGACAATCGAGGTAATCCGGGGCGGGGGGGTTCTTCGCATCCAGCGCAGGGTCGCCCGGTCATACGAAAGCAGGTTCCCGCAGAAAAGAAGCAACAAGCTTAACCACAATATATGAAAACGCATCGTACTCACTTGAATTCCCAATGCAGTTTCAAGTCCAGGTGATAAAGTTCATCTTCATCCTTGCGCCCCTCGAAAATCAGATTCTTGTTAAAGCGATATTCAAACCCGACTTCCTGTCCCTGGACGACATCGAGCCGCGACCGCCCGTATATATACAGATTTTGAAAAGTATAAAACCCGAGCGTTACCCGGGTATTGGAAATATCACCGTTTTGAAAAACCGGGTCGATTTCGAAAGTCTCGATACCCAGCCGCCGGGCGCCGATCTGCGACACCTGCGAGGCCAGAAGCTGGGTCATACGTTCCTCGATCGCCCCTGAGGCCTGGGTGGAATCGCCGGTGTAATAATTCATGACGATTAAGGGCAGGATATCTTCCTTGGAAAACTCGGAACCCTCGGCCGGATTCAACTCCGGCTCTTCCAGGGTCCCGGTGATATTAAGGATCAATTCAATCTGCTCGGGGATATCGTTCTCGTTTTCCTGGAAACGCACCCCCGGGACGCGGGTGGTGGCGATAATGTCCAGTCGGGGATTGGGGTAGTCGATGTCCTCAAAGGTCACCATACTCCCCGGCTCGAGGGTGAAAGTTTTATCGAAGAGATAACCCTTGCCGCGCAGGATTTCCATTTCGCCGATAAAACGATACTCACCTTTTTCCCGAACCAGGTTTATCTGTCCGGCCAGCTCAGCGTCGATATCGTCGTTTTTGATCCAGTAGTTGGAGAGAATATCGATGTTGATATTCAAATCCCACATATCCTCACCGGAAAGGGCGACCATGACCGGCGAACCCTCATCCGGTTCGGCGAAATTCACGTAGTACTTCATCGATATAAGGGTCAAATCGCCGGTTACGAGCGGCGGCATGTCGCCCTCGACGTGCAAATCCCCCTCGACCACTCCCTCGATATCGTCCAGCTCGTACTTAAAAGGAAACTCCCGGGGCAGGGATATATCCAAATCGTAATGGAAATTATGCAGCGATTTGACGGTTATCTCGCCGTCGATATAAGCGTAACTTTTCCTGCCCCCCTTGCGTTTGTTCTCCACGTACGCCTCGATGCCGTCGATGATGATTTTGTTGTCCTGCATGGTGACGCCGGCCGAATCGGTATAAATAAGATTCTCGATGTCGAAATATTTAATACGCCCGTTTTTCAAATAAGCCCCGCCGTCGAGGTGCGGTTCGTTGGGTGTGCCGGACAGTCTGAAGTCGGCGAAGAAATCCCCGTACATATATTCCACCGACGGCATGACGACACTGACGAGGTCAAAAAGGGTATCCGTAGCCGTTATCTTGATATCGAAAGGCAAATCGGGTAAACGTTCGACCCCGGCGGCCGTAAACGCCAGGTCGGCGTTGAAATAACCCTGTGCGAAATACCGCCCCACTTCCGAAAGCACCAGCAGGCTGTCAATCGTCACCAGACTATCGTGATAGTTAACCTTGTAGGATAAGTCGCCCAGCGATATCACCTCGCCGGTGTTCTTTTCATCGAAATAAGTCAATGAATCTATTTTGCCGGACAGGGATATCGCCGGGTTCTGAAACGTTCCCCCCAGTATACTGGTGCAGGAAAGGTAGCCGCCGATGGGGGATTTCAAATTGAAGAAACTCTGCCAGGGTTCGATGGGCAGTTTGTTCACCGCGATATCGAGAGCCATCGATTCGTCGTAATCGACCCGGCCGACCGCGGTCAACAGAGCCTCATCACCTTCGATAGCCGCCCTGATAAAATCAAAACCGGCGGAATCGATTTCAAAATAAATATCCCCCCGGTTGGCAAACTCCTGTTCGATGATGTTCAGGTTCAGACGGTCGAGAGTCATCCGCTGCGGGTAAGCGACATGGTCCAACACCCCGTGACCGGTTAACCGGGCGAGCTTGTTCTGCAAATAAACCGAATCGATAACGACCAGGCTGGAATCGAGCAACAACCGGGCATGACCGGAATCATAGGGAATGTTCCAGGCCCCGCCGCCGAAATAATCCAGCCGAATCTCGCCTCGGTGACCGTACAGAAAACCCTCAACATCGATATCGGCGTAAAAACTGTCGGCATAAAAACCGTACAGCCAGAGCGAATCGGACTCAAAATAACCCCGCATATCCGGGTCGCGGGTATCGCCGGTAAGGTCGATTTCGGCATATCCCCTTCCGCCCGGCTGGTCGAGGAAAACTTTCTCACGGTAACGGTCAAGATTGTCAAGAAAGGCAATGATACTGAGGTCAACATCGTGACTGTAATCGATCTTGCCGATTATCAGAAATTTGTTTTCATGATAAGTGATAATGAAGGGATTGGCGAACGATATAGAGTCGGTCGTAACGGTCATATTCCCGCTGGCCGTGTGGAAAGAGTATTCGTTAAACGACGACTCGTACAGGTCGGCGTCGATATCGAGCACCAGATCGGCAGAGCTTAAAGCTTCCCCGTTGAGAACTATGTGACCGTTCAAATCCGAGGGCAGACCGTTTTTTATAAAGTTTTCAAGGTGCAGGTTTTTTATCCGGGCATCCAGAAAATAGGTCTCCGGTTTATCACTGAAATCCACTTCCCCCTTACCGTCAATGGCGCAGCTGCCGAAAATCGTACCGTAGAGGGTGTCGAAAACCAGTAATTTGTCGCTGTAAAAAAAATCTACAAAGAGATTCTCGAAGCGGGCGAAAAACAAATCACCGCCAATATCCACCGTACCCAGCAGGGCGGTGCTGTCGAAGGTAAGGTTACCGGTAACATCGACCAAACCCTTCAAATTCGGACCGATAAAACCGGAGACATCTTCGAGCCGGATATTATCCAGCTCGAACTCGATATGTCCGGTCGGCCCCTTGAAACCCAAGATACCGGTGGCCCGCATCCGGCTGTCGGCGCTGGTAAAAGTAAGGTCCTGGAAAACGAAGTTCCCATCGGAATAGGTAATTTTACCGCCACCACTGGCCAGGTTGAACTCCTCGCGGTTAGACTCGAAATTCAGGCGGCGGATATTAATCGCATAGGTTTCGACTTCCGACTTTATCGATACATCGAAAAGGATATCACTGAAAGTCAGGGTATCTTCCCTTCGTATCAACTTCACCCCGGCGTTCTTGATTTTCAAATCATCGATGGATATCACCGGCAGGGGTTTCTTTTCGCCGTCACCTTTGCCGGGGCTGGTAAAATCGGGCAGGATATACCGACCGGTGCTGTCCTGAATCAAGGTTATCTCAATCGAGTCGATGGCGATGAAATCAAACAGGTAGCGCTTGTTCCAGAGATTGGCCAGGGAATAGGCAAAATTCAAACGCGGCGCATACAGCATGCGGTAATGATAAACCGAGTCGGAATAAATAACCTCGACATCCTTCAGCACCAGGTCGGAGAAATAATTGCCCTTGATACGGCCGATATTAATTTGCAAAGGATAACGGGCTTCGATAAGGGAATCGATGCGGCTGTTGATGATTCTTTCGATGCCGCCGAGCTGGAAAAGATACAGATAACCGCCGCCGAAAATAACGACTATAAAAATAATTAACGTCAGAAGAATTTTTTTCCAGCGCCGCATTACACCATTCCCAGTTGTTCGGTTATTTTCAAAGCGTTCGCATATCCGTCGCCGGCCGCCTCACCGATATCCTCGACCACGGTCCTCAAAAGCAATGGTGTAACACCGATATTCAGCGCTCCGCGCATATGAGAGAAAAGCTGCTTGGGGCGGTTCTCGATCATCAGGATGGCGATAATCGAGAGCTCCCGGACCTCGATATCCGGTTCGGGGCGCGACAGTACTTTGCCGTATCCCTCGATTATCATCCAGCGGAAAATATCCGGCGCCAGTTTCTCCACCCGTTCTTTCAACAGGTCATAATTATGAGCATAAATCCTTTTACACAGGGCGAGACCTTCCCGATGCCATTTCCCGGCTTCTTCGGGTGTAATCGAGCCGTTGTTGACCTCTTTCCGGACGTTGGGAAAAACCCGATTAAAACATTCCGCCGCCGACAACATCTTTGGAAAACCCAGAAACAGATAAGATTGCAGTATGATTTCATAAAACCAGTCGGGCGGGACACCGTATTTTTCCCCCAGATGGAGCGTACGGACCGTTAAATCTTCATCAGCGATTGCTACCGCCGCGGAAAAAAGAGCCAGCGTCCGGTTTTTTTTAAACTCCCCGGGCGAAAAACGGTCCAGTCGCGAACGAAATTTCTCGATACTAAAGGTCAAATTCATGAGGGAATTAAAACAAATAAACAGCAAATAGGCAATTTTTAATTTGTTATTTGAATTGCTTGAGGCGGTCTTCCATTTGCCGAATCTCTTCCTTAAGAGAATTCAACACCCCGGCCAGGGAGTCGGCGGTGTAGTCCATCTGCGGGCGGTTTCGTACCGTTGAGACAGCCGGTACGTAATTGGCAATCGATTTCTGGCCGATTTCGACCTGAACGTTATAGAGCGTGTTCTGTCGGAGGATCTCCATGACGACCTTTGTTCCGGGCTGGCTTTGGCGCACTTCATCGGCCAGGACCAAAGGTGAACCCACCGCACGGTTATTGTAACTTATTAACAGGTCCCCGCGCCTTAAACCGGCCCGGTCAGCAGGTGACATCGGCATGACGCTGGTGATAACCGTGCCGCCGTTGATAATGCGGCGACCCGTACGGGAATCTATCAGGGAGGTGTTTTCCCGGATTTCGATCGGGGGGTATATTTCTATTTCCGCGGTGGCAATACCGATAAACCCGGCCTGGTGGTCACCATACTTTTTCAGGTACTCGACTACCGGGGGAATTTTGTAGGATGGCACGGCCAGGGCTGACTGGTTGTCCTGCCCGACCTGCCCGACTATCACTCCCAGCAGGTTACCGGAGAGGTCAAAAATCCCCCCCCCGATACTCCCGGAACTGACCGGGACGGTTGTCTGGACGTTGCCGTCCTCACGCAATCCGGCACAGAAACCCATCGATGGGGACGTATTCAGACCATAGGCATTGCCGAGAGAGATTATCATCTGCCCGGCGCAGGCGTAATCATCGGAAAAAGTGACCGGCTGACCGATGCCAGGTCGGATTTGCAGCAGGGCCAGGTCGCTGTAATAATCGACCCCGACCAGGCGGGCTGGATATAATTGATTGTTGAGATTAACCATGATTTTTTCCTGACCGACCACCATCGGAGCCGCCGCCAGGATATAACCGGCCGTATCGCAGATGATGCCGGAAGAAACCAGCCGTTGCAGGGCTTCATCGGCTGTTCCCCGGAAGGAGGGAATCGAAACCCGGCGCGATGACTCGACCGTTACAACCGAACGGGACAGACTGAAAATAAGTTCGTTAAGACCCCGTTCGAGGGTGGAGAGAGAGCTGTCCGCGGCCAAAGAAAACTGTGAAAAAAAGACCGTCATGAAAAACAAGGCTAACTGTTTTCTGACGGTCCTGACTGAAATCGTTAGCATTTAATATACCTTTTCAATTCCTCCTGTACTGGGAGCAACCTGGTACTGGTACACCCGGATGATGGGATTTATCCGGTAATAATTATTGACATACGGAACCTGGTTCGAGCTGCTGACATTGACCCAGGTATCGAAGGGCTGCCGGGTGCTGAACCCGTCCGCACGGGTTAACGCCGCGGTAATACGGTCGCTGCGCTCGACCTTGGCCAACAGCTTGTTCAGGTCAACTTCCATATTGGGATTGTTGACCGGCAGCACGGTCAGGTAGGTATTGTCCAGCGACTCATCCACCTCGGCAATAGAAACCGGCTGGTTATTAAAGGTCGGCCGGAAGGTGTTATAAGCCAGCAGGAATAAAATCAACACCGATACCACCGAGGGTACGACTTTCCACCATTGCACCACCGGAGCCGTCCGCGGCAGATAAGCCCGGGTACGGGTTTCCGCGAAACGTTCCTCGGCAATCCGATTCAACAGGCGGGCGTTAAAATCACCGGAGACGGACACCTCAGGCAATTCCTTCCCCACCCGGCGTAAGGACCGGTAAACGGCCTCTTCTTTCCGGCAGGCGGTACAGGTCGAAAGATGCTCACGCACAGCGATTAACCGCCGACCGGTCAACTCATTATTAGAGTAGGCCGACAGGTAGGAGCGTGCTTTTCGACAACGCATTAACTCCCTCCATTCTGGGTTGAAGTTTCTCTCTTAAAATCAGCCTGGCCCGATTAACCCGGGATTTCACCGTTCCCAGCGGAACCCCAAGTACCTTGGCTACTTCCTCGTAAGGCATCTCCTGAACATCCCTGAGCAGGAAAGCCTCGCGATATTTGACAGGCAGTTCCTTTATAGCGTTTTCTAAAAGTTGCGGTAAGCGGCTGGGCAATTTCGCCTCTACGGCGAATTCCAGCTCGTTACCCTGCATTTCGGTTATATCATGGAACTTAAACTTTTTGCGCTTACGGAGCTCGTTACGCGCCAGATTAAGACAGATAGTGTATATCCAGGTCGAAAAACAGTGCTTGAAATTAAACGATTGCCGGTGCTGATAAACCCGAACAAAAGTCTCCTGGACAATATCCTCGGCTTCTTCGGACGAAGACAACATCCGGTTTAAGACGTTCATGAGTCTTTTCTTGTAGCGGTCAACCATGGTGTTAAAAGCTACCATATCGCCGTTCTGAATGGCTCTCATCAACCGATAATCAATATCCTTTTCCGTCTCTTGCGCCATAAAACTCCTTAAGAATAAGTTCTATCTGTAATACCCCGAACTGCCTTGAAAGTTCCAGGATAAATTTATTTGAGCCTCCCCGTATCATATTGATATATTATAAGTTAAGATATATAATCAACATTAGAAAGAGAATTTTTTCTGAATTCAGGCGGTTCCGGTTAAGTTCCTACGGGTAAACCAGTTCGCTCCAGCCGGACAGATACAGCAAATACCCGGCAATACCCAGTAACAAGGCAGGTATTATCAGCATTTTCAGCACCTTAATCAGGTCACTTTTAAAATAATTATTGGTGACGATCAGGCATAAATGAGTCGGCGAGAGAATCATCCCGATATATCCCGAAATGAAAGCCAGCAGGATATGACCGGGGATAATTTCCGGCTGGTACAAGAAGCCGGCCAGCAGGGAATAACTAAGGGCGACAAAGGCAGCATACATCCCGGTCAGGATCCCGGCTGTGAAACAAACGAGAATGATAATAACCTCTTCCGGGAAATGATAGGTGCTGGAGAGTTTCTCGATTGAGGCGATGGCTCCGGATAAATCGAGCATCGTCTGAAAAGACAAAATGCCGAATACCAGAAAAACCAGTTTATAAGAGAATCCCCTTTTAAGAGACAGCCAGAGGATGTCTTTGGGCGGTCGGACAACAATTACCATAAGCACCACCGCTATCATGGCCGCCAGGGCCATATTGATTTTGAAAGCACCGTAGAGAATCAACACCACTACTACCGGCCAGAGGGTGCTCAAAACTCCCCCCAGAGACCGACAGAAATTTTTGATTCCGCCAACGCGCTGGCGGCTGTCGTTATCTATTTTACGAATGAAGAAAATAACGCCGATGACAATCATAGCCAAAGCCAGCGGTGACTGCAGTACAGCTATTTTCCCGACCGGCAGCCCGGTCACCGCTTCGGTGAGAATCATGCCGGGGTATATCGGCATGAAATGTTCGACAACATGGCGAAACCAGTAGTTGGTGGCGCACTTGAAAGCCGGAGTATATTTTGGGTCGGCCAGGACCTCGTCCACCAGCGGAGCCGAAAGAAGCGCCCCGCCCGGCATGGGCATCAGCCCCACCAGCGGCGGCAGAATCGTCGCGGCCGTTCTGCTCCCGCCGTACAAACCCCGACAGGAACTTGACATTTTTTGGAGAAAACCCAGCTCTTTCAGAAGCGAACCCAAAGTGGTGATAAGACAGATAACCGCCGTCAAAGCGATAAAGCGCTGCGAGCTCATAAGGGTCCAGTAACCGTTTAATACATCATTGATGGAGACCCGATAAAGTAATACCGTGAGCAGCCCGGCGCCGAACAGGGTTATCCCGACCGATACTTTCTGCCGCAGGGCGACCAGGATGAGAACAAAGATGACCAGCAGTTTCAGGGTAACCATAGGCTAATATTAACCGGCCTGTTAAAAAAAGCAATTGTTCTCTATGGAAGGTTATAGTTGACGGCCGGTTTTTTTTCGGTTATTTGGGATTTGTATTTTTGAGGTAACGATGTCCGAGGCTCCTTTCAAAATAGTGACGCTTATCAACGGCCATTTCGTAAAGCAGCATGAAGCCAAAATATCGGTGTTCGATAACGCCCTGCTCTATGCCGAAGGGTTGTTCGAGGCTTTCCTGGCTATCGACGACCGGGTGGTGCTTATCGAGGAGCACCTGCGCCGTTTGTACAAAGGTTCCCGGCTTCTCGGGCTGAAAATTCCGGTAAACAAAACCAGGCTGAAAGACTGGATATATCGTACCGCCCTTCGTCACCCGGACCATATCAAAAAAGTCCGCCTGACCATAACCAGCGGCGATTCTCCCAAATGGGCCGGAGTCCAGGGGAAACAGCAGGTGATTGTCACGGCTTCGTCGCACCGGCTGCCCGACCGGCCGTTCAAGTTATTTGTCTCGGATTACCGGCTCGACCAGAAATCACTTTTCCGCCGAATTAAAACACTTTCATATATAATTCACGCCGTCTCATTGAAGCAGGCTCTCAAGAAACGCTGCGACGACGCCCTGCTTCTGAATGAGAACGACCGTATTTCCGAGATTACTTCAGCTAACATTTTCTGGGTCAAAAAAGGTCGTATATATACTCCTCCCCTGACTTCCGGCTGTCTTGAGGGCGTTACCCGCCTGATAGCCATCGATGAACTCCGGAAAATGGGCTTAAAAGTATATGAAATCGATAAATCCCTCGCCGACCTTCTAAAAGCCGATGAGATTTTTATTACCAGTTCGCTCAAGCTGGCCCTGGGCGTTTCTCTAATAATACATAACGACCGGAAATATCCTTTCAAACCGGGACCGGTCACAGCCGGGCTTTCACGACGACTTATCGAGCTGGTGCGAATCTGAACGCCGACGAAGATATTTATTCCGTTTTTAAATTGACTTCGTTTATAGAACTTGTCTATCATCTATTCGTACAAGTAGCTATGAATCAATTCCGAGAGGTGGAGCAATGATTAAGAAAACCGGATTATTATTTATATTTTTATTAATTACCCTGTTAACAGCCGGCAATATTCGAGCGCAGATGGTAGAAAACAGCGGTCAGAGCACGCTTTTTGACCTTCCCCCCCGCAATCTGGTGGATATACCCACGGCCGGGACCCTTCCGCGCGGTTATTATGACATCGGCATGCGCGTTTATTATAACGGCGGCGGCCTGGGCTATATCGATATTGGCCTGTCCAACCGGTTTATGCTGGGTATCTCATACGGCGCCGAGGGAATTTTCGCCAATTACAAACCCACCTGGAACGACCGGATCGGGTTCAGTCTCAAATTCCGAGTGGTCGATGAACTGGAGTATTTCCCCGCCATCACGGTCGGCTATTCCGACCAGGGCTATGGCCCCTGGGTTGAGTCAGCCCGCCGCTATACCTTCAAATCGCGGGGCTTCTACGGGGTGGTCAGCCGCAGTTTCTATTTCTACAAATGGACCGCCGGCTGGCACGGCGGGATAAATTACTGTATGGAAGATGACGTCTATGAGGATAATGAGGTGAATTTCTTTATAGGTTTTGACGCCACCTTCAATTACAACATGGCTTTTCTCATTGAATATGATTTTGCGTTGAACGATGACAAGTCGTCATCGCCCATGTCCGGCAAGGGACGCGGATATTTGAATTTTTCGATTAAGTGGCTGTTCACCGACAACCTGGAAATTGAGCTAATCGCCAAGGACCTGCTGGTCAACCGTTACGAGGCGGATACGTTCGCCCGCGAGATTCGTCTGACTTATATCGACAGTTTTTAATAAAAAAAAGCGCTCCGTTCGGGAGCGCTTTTTCCAGTAAGCAAATTTTCTACAGGCCGAACTTACGCCATTTCGATATGACCATCTCGGCGAAATCGCCAACCATCCGGACGACTTCCTTATGATAATCTTTCGCCTGTTCCAGGTCGAAATTGGGATAACCCTCGTTTTCTTTATAGAGCAGGATACTACCCGGAACGGGATAAATATCGGCACCGGGGCGGTAATAATAAGCCAGCTCCGGGTTGTAGTTGTCAGCATCGGCCAGCGCCGGGTCAATCGACTGCACCATGGCGGTTTCATCGGTGCCGGCATGGCCGCCGATATGACCGAAAAACTCCTCAGTCATCTTACCGCACAATTCCCACCAATGGATAACGGCGATATTGCGCTTTTTTTCCTTATGAAATTCGAATGCAGCGTTTTTCAAAGAGGCGTTGTTGCCGCCGTGACCGTTCATGAGAATGATGTTTTTGAAACCAACATCAGCCAGGGAATCGAGAATATCGCGAATATAGTTTTCGAAATGGGACGGCTGTACCGTCACGCTGCCGTTATAACGATACAGCGACTTGGTAATGCCGTAATTAACGACCGGCGCCACCAGGGCGTTGAGTCGGTCGGCAATCCCGAGGGATATGGTTTCGGGAATATAATTATCCGTACCCAGGCACGAAGAACCGTGCGCCTCGACCGTTCCCACCGGGAAAATAACCGTGTCGATTTTGTCCGGGACCAGCTCCCGTACTTTGAGCCAGCTCAATTTTTGAAGTTGTCTTTCCAATCAGGGCTCCAGTTTGGCTAAAAT